>CAYNPZ010000370.1:0-3414 GCA_964399175.1 uncultured Bacteroidales bacterium
TAACGTTTGAATTTTCCGTCCTGCTGATAATCGTATTATTATCAACACGCTGTTTTCTTTTCGTATCATCCTTTCGGATGTTATTAACCTGCAGGTTAACATCCTTTTGTTTCTGGTCTATTGCCATATCTAATGTATTGGTAGCTTGCATATTTCTAATTTTAATTTTTTGTTAAACAATTGCTTTATCCTGTAAGCTTTTTTTGCCATCTGTACCTCAGCAAAACGGCCATACCATTCATCAGCAATGTTATGGCCAGCAAGACGAGGATGGCTGCAGCGGCATTGATGATGAATCCATGCTGGGGCCGTGAAGTCCAGTTGAATATCTGGATGGGCAGCACGGTAAATTCATCCATCGGTGAAGCTGGTGTAAAGGGCACGTATGCCAGTGCACCGACGGCTATAAGTGGAGCTGCTTCCCCTACGGCTCTTGATAGTGCCAGAATAACTCCTGTGAGTATGCCCCCAAAAGAAGCTGGTAATACCTGATACCATATTGTTTGCCACTTCGAGGCACCCATTCCGTAAGATCCTTGCCTGATGGAATCAGGCACCGCCTTAATGGCCTCACGGGTGGCAACAATGATAATGGGCAGAATGAGCAAAGAAAGCGTCATAGCTCCGGAAAGCAGTGAATTGCCAAATCCAAGGGTTCTGACAAAAATCATAATACCAAGCAATCCGTATATGATGGAGGGCACGCCGGCAAGATTGGATATGTTCATCTCAAGGAAAGAAGAAAACTTGTTCTTTTTTGCATACTCCTCAAGATAGATGCCAGCAGCAACCCCCAGCGGAAAGGAAATTAGCGCTGTAAGCCCCATTATCCATACCGATCCCATCATTGCCACTTTTATGCCTGATTCTTCAGGAAAACGGGAGGGAAGGCTTCTCAAAAAGTCGAGATCCAGGCGTTGAATGCCGTCCATGAAAATATCTCCGATGAAAACAGCAAGCAGTAAAATACCAATGAGGGTTGCTATGAGGCCCCAAACCTGAAAAGCTTTGTCCTTTATCCTGTTGATCAAAAATTTACTCATATTTCTCCCTGTACTTGTTCTTTAGCCAATGGCTTACCGTATTCAACAAAAAGGTGAATAAAAACAGCGTCAGACCCACTACAAAAATCGTTTTGTACTCCAATGTACCGTGCTGAATATCGCCCAGGCTTACCTGCACAATGTAAGCCGTCATGGTTTCAATGGGAACCAGCGGATTGGCAGTAAGGCTGGGTTGCTGACCCGCTGCAATGGTAACGATCATGGTTTCCCCAATGGCCCGGGATATAGCCAGAATGATCGATACCACAATACCCGAAGAAGCTGCAGGGATTGTAACCCTGAATGCTGTCTGAAGCTTCGTTGAGCCCATTCCATAGGATGCCTCCCGCAAGGAATAAGGAACGGCAAATAAAGCATCTTCACTGAGGGAAGATATATAGGGTATGATCATGATGCCCATAACTATACCTGCTGATAAACTATTGAAAGTGGCTATACCGGGCATCAATGTCTTAAGAAACGGAGTAACCACGATCAATGCAAAAAATCCATAGACAACCGTTGGAACGGCAGCCAGAAGCTCCAACATTGGCTTGACCGTTGATCTGAATTTTTTGGGAGCATATTCATTTAAAAAAACTGCTATGGATAAACCTATCGGTATGGCGATAGCAATGGCAATCGATGAAGTAAGCAATGTACCACTGAGCAGCGGCATGATCCCGAAATGTTTGTCGGTAAATAAAGGAGTCCATTGCTTGTCAGTGAGAAACTCGCCGATCGATACTTCACCAAAGAAGCTTACCGATTCATACAGCAGGGTAAAAATAATGGCAAGAGTAGTTAATATGGTTATGGAAGCGCTTCCTCCCAGAAGCACTTCCATCGTTTTTTCTCTTATTTTTTTGCCTATTACCATCAATTGCCTAACTGCTATTCGAAGATTCTCCTATAAATTTCTTGAATTTGGCCAATTCCTCTTTGTACTGTTCCTCGGGAAGGGGCACATAGCCAACATCTTTCACAAGATTTCCGGCTTGATTCAGGTAATACCTGACGAAATCCTCAACGGCTTTTCTTTCGGCAGCCTCTTTTCTCACATAAATGAATACGGGACGGGAGAGCGGTTTATACGTATTGCTGGCCACTGTTTCCATGGTGGGTTTTACTGGTTTTCCGTCACCATTATCAACCCCGACCAGTTTCAACTTCTGCGCGTTTTCTTCATAATAGGCCAAGCCGAAGAAACCCACTCCATACTTATCGCCGGCAACTCCCTGAACAAGCACATTGTCGTCTTCACTTGCTGTGAAATCGCCACGGCTGGATCCGCTTTGGCCCACGATAGCCTCTGTAAAGTAATCGTATGTTCCTGAAGCTACACCGGGCCCATATAAATTGATCTTTTCATCAGGCCATTCGGGGCGGATTTGATTCCAACGGGTAATTTTTCCCTGTGCTTCAGGTTCCCAAAGTTTTTCAAGCTCCTCTACAGTAAAATGATCCACCCAGTCATTATCAGGATTGACCAAAACTGCTATGCCGTCATAGGCAATAGTAAGCTCAATATATTCCACTCCATTTTCCTTAGCCTGGGCTATTTCCTGCTCCATTATGGGCCGGGATGCATTAGAAATATCCGTTTCTCCCCGCGTGAACTTCTTGAATCCACCACCGCTCCCGGATACTCCGACGGTGACCCTTACATCCGGCTGTTCGCTACGGTATTCCTCGGCAATGGCTTCCGTGATGGGATATACTGTACTGGATCCGTCGATTCTTATCCGTCCGTCCAGTGAATCACCACCTTGTTGTCCTCCACCTCCACATGAGTTCAAAATCACTAAACCCAACACCGGAACTGCCCTTAATACCCAACGTTTTATTTGATCAAGTCCCTTGCCAAATGGCCAAAGTGAACAGACCTTCAAAGCTGAAGCACCAAGGGTCGCTTTTTCATGTGTGTTCTTCTTCATAGATTTTAATTTTTAACTCGTCTCAGTATTTTTATTAATTTATTTATTGTTCTATTGCCATCTTAATGAAGCTGCAAACTGTTTGATTTTTCTATCTTTATGTTAGATTTTCAATTTTCACTGTTAATGTGTTTCAAAATTAAGTTACAAACAGACAGTACCTGTTAAACCTACATTAAGGAATTACAAAATGACTGTTAAGCCAATATTAACTCAATGTTAAATGGGATGTTGGCTGAAGGACAGAAGTAATAAGACAGACTGAGAGAGGAAGAAATTAAGAGTTTAACAGTGTAAAGGTTTGACAGGAGTTAGACGAAGATGATCATTCATGCATTCAATCCCTCCTTCACTTTGTTATGGTGGGCAGGCATGCATTCTATTTAGAGTCTGTCTATAATATCCGCTGGCTGCGTTACGCTCGTTTTTCATGC
>CAYNPZ010000371.1:0-3403 GCA_964399175.1 uncultured Bacteroidales bacterium
TTTGCACAGAAAGTATTGGAGAAAGATCATCCGGGAGTAACGGCCATGTTTTTTCAGGGCGCCGGCGCCGACCAGAATCCTTTACCCCGCCGGTCCGAAGCTTTGGCCAGGCAGTATGGACGGGAGCTTGCAGCTGCCGTCGACCGCGTGCTGGAAGAAGATATGCGCAGGCTATCGCCCAGCCTGTCTATGGCCCATTCAGAGGTGGAACTATCGCTGGCTGATCCTCCATCTGCCAAGGATCTGGAACAGATGGCTAAAGATGCCTCAGGATACCAAAAACGATGGGCTGAACGTATGCTTGAGAAAGTCCCTCGGGGTGATTCGTTTAGATCTTCTTATTCCTATCCTGTTCAGGTCTGGCAGCTCGGCGACCAGCCGCTCATAAGCCTGGGCGGGGAGGTGGTCGTTGATTATGCCATCCGCCTGAAAAGGATCTTCGGCCAGGATCTTTTTGTGCTTGGTTATTCCAATGACGTGATGGCCTACATTCCCACCGTTCAAATACTCAGGGAAGGGGGTTACGAAGGGCTAACCTCACAGATCGTTTACGGATTGCCGGGAGCATGGGAAGCTGACATCGAAATGAAGATCATAAATAAAGTTCTGAAGCTGGCTTCCAGGGCAGACATAGCCTTACAGGAAGAGGAACTGACCGGACGGTGAGGGCTAAACCGTTCTGACCGCTAATTAATTAACCCCAAAATACCTGTAATATGGAACATTCAAACAAGCAAACACGCAGAGAATTCCTGACAAAAAGTGCACTTGGAATTGCCGGTATTGCTTTAACAGCCAACTGGTTGTCTTCATGTACCAGGGGAAGTAAAAAAGAACTTAATTTACCTCCGTTGCTAGACAAAGCTCCTGACGGAGAAACACTAAAAGCAGGCCTTGTTGGTTGTGGTGGCAGAGGGACCGGTGCTGCCATTGATTTTCTCAATGCCGGTCCCAACCTTGAGCTAACAGCAATGGCAGACGTTTTTGAAGATAAATTGTCGGATAGCAGAAAAAGCATCCAGAAACAAACGGGAAATGAAGTTCCGGAAGAAAATTGTTTTGTTGGATTCGACGCCTACCAGAAATTGATTGATTCTGGTGTTGATGTTGTCCTTTTGGCTACTCCACCTTATTTCAGGCCTTTGCATTTTGCGGCCTGTGTGGATGCCAACAAGCAGGTGTTTATGGAAAAGCCGGTGGCTGTTGATCCTGTGGGAGCACGATCAATCATCAGCACAGCAAAACGGGCTGAATCACTTGGATTAAATGTGATGACCGGCACGCATTATCATCATGAAAAAAGCCGGGTTGAAGCGTACAAGCGTATTATGAATGGTGCAATCGGTGACATTACAGCTGCAAATTGTTACTTCAATATGGGTCAGCTTTGGTATAAAAAAAGAAAACCCGAGTGGAGCGATATGGAAGCCATGCTTCGCGATTGGGTAAACTGGTGCTGGCTCTCCGGCGATCATATCGTGGAACAGCATGTCCATAATATCGATGCGATCAGTTGGTTTATGGGCGGCAAATTCCCTGAATCTGCAGTTGGATTTGGTTCGAGGCACCGACGACTTACAGGAGATCAATATGACAATTTCAGCGTAGATTTTGTATATGAAGGGGATGTACATGTTCACAGCATGTGCCGGCAAATTGACGGCTGTGCCAACAATGTCTCTGAGTTTTTGAGGGGTACCAAAGGGTATTCTGACGGTCGAACCTTTATAAACAATTCAAAAGGTGAGCCAATCTGGTCCTATAATGAAGAAGAAAAAGCAAATGAGCCGCATTTTCAGGAACAGATCCATCTGGTAACTGCCATTAGAAGAAATGAACACGTAAACGTTGCAGAGTTTACAGCCAGGTCTACACTGGCAGCAATCATGGGAAGGGTTTCTGCCTATACCGGACAAAAAGTGACCTGGGAAGAAATGATGAAGTCGAACCTCCGGTTGGGACCTGAAGGCGGACCTGAATCGGTTACTTCACTTGGCAGCAGTGAGCTGATCAATTCCAAAGTGCCGGTACCCGGGTCTGGCTAAACCGGTCGGACCGCTTCGAGCGGTCTGACCGATAAAAAGCACCAATTATCAAATACCAAATAACAAACAATCACCAATACTCAATATTAAATAACCCAAACATCCCTTGATTAATGCTTGAGACTTCTGATTGGGTGGTTTTGTAAATTGGATTTCCCGTCTGCCGGCAGGTCAGGTATTTGTGATTTGTAGTTTGCCTGCCTGCTGGCTAGGCAGGGTACTTGGTATATATTTTAGAACTTCTCTGGCTAAACCGGTCGGACCACTCCGAGCGGTCCGACCGGTGATGAACTGTTTCTATGCTTTAGCATGTTCCTCAGCTCTTCCGTTGCTGGCCAGAACATTGTTGATTTTTCGCATATACAGATCTTTCAGGGCTTCTCTTGCAGGTCCCAGGTATTTTCTCGGGTCATAAACCCCGGGATTTTCCGCCAGGAATTTCCTTACAGCAGCAGTAACGGCCAAACGACCGTCGGAGTCGATGTTGATCTTACATACAGCAGACTTGGCTGCTTTTCTTAGCTGATCTTCCGGAATGCCAATGGCATCTTTTAATTCCCCGCCATATTTATTGATCATTTCTACCAGGTCGGCCGGTACCGAAGATGAACCGTGCAACACGATGGGGAAGCCGGGAATTCTTTTTTCCACTTCTTCCAGTATATCAAAACGAAGCGGTGGAGGGATCAGAATGCCGTTTTCATCCCTGGTGCATTGTTCGGGTTTGAATTTATTGGCACCATGAGAGGTTCCGATGGAAATAGCCAGAGAATCAACATTGGTTTTTTTTACAAAATCCTCTACTTCTTCAGGTTGGGTGTACACAGATTTTGCTGCTTCCACATCATCCTCAATACCTGCCAGTACCCCAAGTTCTCCTTCAACAGTTACATTATACTTATGGGCATATTCCACCACCTCTGAGGTGATCTCAATGTTTTTTTCATAAGGATGAGCGGACCCGTCTATCATCACAGAGGAGAATCCCATGTCAATGCATGATTTGCAGGTTTCAACACTGTCTCCGTGGTCGAGATGCAGTACAATGGGAATTTTATATCCCAATTCCTCTGCATATTCAACAGCGCCCTTGGCCAGGTGCTTCAGGAGCGTCTGGTTGGCGTATTTCCTGGCACCTTTTGAAACCTGAAGGATCACCGGCGATTTGGTCTCCACACATGCCCCAATAATGGCCTGCAACTGTTCCAGGTTGTTGAAGTTGAATGCAGGTATGGCATACCCGCCTTCAACGGCTTTTTTAAATAATGCTTTTGAGTTGACTAATCCCAATTCTTTGTATGATACCATATTCAATCAAATTTTTTAATTAAAAACCGGTTGAAATTTAAATAAAAAAT
>CAYNPZ010000372.1:0-2077 GCA_964399175.1 uncultured Bacteroidales bacterium
CGCTGAGAATATTTAGAACGCGGATGACACGGATTATGCGGATTAACACGGATTTGTTTTTTCAATTATATAAGCCTTTTTCCCTTATATGTTCTTATGTTATGTGGTTTTTATTTTTTTTACTTTCTTTATCCGTGTAAATCAGTCGCATCCGCGTCACCGTGTCCGGCTTTCGACGGATCAGCGTTCTATTTTGTCTTAAATGTTTGACAAAGCGTTTGACAGGAGTTTGAACCGGAAGGCCAGGGTTGCTGGGTTGGCTTAGGTTTTTCTCACTTAATTAACTTAATCAACTTAATTACTGGTTTCATGTTAAGAAGCGCAGAGCTCAGGGCTTAGAGTAAGAGGCCGCGGGATGAGTCTCTGTTTGCTTTGTTCTCCGTAGCCTGAGTATTCGAAGGCGAAGGAGAATTGCCTGGTTTATTCAAGAATTCTTATCCTGTTTTTTTCCAGGACAATAAAAGAATGTTCCTCTAATATTTCAATGATCTTGTTGCTATTATCCTTAAAATATTTTTTTAAGGCAGATAATTGCATATTTCCCAACTTGACCAATATTAGTTTATATGGTTTTTGACTGGCAATATAAGAATAATAAAAATCAGTATCCTTGGTAATTACTGCACGCTTTTCTTTTATAGATAGCTCATTAATTGAAGAATCTTTTGATTGATTTCCTTCTTTCATTTTACTTGTATGAATACAGTCACATTCATAAAAGTATTCACATAATGATGCAGGTAGTTGGGCATCTATGATGAAATTCATGCAGCCGGGATTTTAATATCCTTAAAATGGATCGATCGGGCAGCAAAAGCTAAGCAAGCTAAGATATCTTCTCTTTCAAGATCCGGAAATTCTCCCAAGATATCTTCAATAGTATCACCACCAGCCAGATATTCAATAATGCCTTCTACCATATGCCTGGTATTGCGAATAGTCGGTTTCCCGTGACATACTTCCGGGTTGATGGTTATTCTTTCAAGTAATTCTGAATCCATAATTTTTGAATTTTTATAAATGGTGCTAATTTTTATAAAAACGCTAAATTTTAAAAATAGTTTATTGTATGTTTTGCCAAATTATTTTCCTTTAAATACGAGGCATATAGCGCTTAAAATCACCCTAGCCCCATTTGCTACCAAATCATAAGGGTTAAAACCCCGGTAGGACGCGACCTATTGTTCAGTGTTTGTTGTTTTGTGTTCAATGTTCGGTGTTTTTTATAACCACAGAGCCTATACTTCCTAAAATGACCCCAGCCGCATTCGCCACTAAATCATTCGGGTTAAAACCCCGGTAGGGCAGGAGGGCATGTAGCAATTCAAATCCTGCTGCCAGGGCAAGTGCAATCAGGACAGCGGCCCATATTTTTTTGAGCTGCCAGGCCAGGAGCACGGGCAGGGGTGCGTACACGAGCGTGTGGAGCAGGTAGTCCCACCTCAGCGTGAGTACATGGTTCTCATTCAAAGCCTCCCCGGCGCTGTTGAGAGGCAGCACCGTGGCGAGGAGGAGGAGCGTGAGGTATATGATGAGAATGGCTTTAAGCTTCATGTTGTTTTTGGAACGCGGATGACGCGGATTGGGCGGATTGCCGCGGATTTTTGTATTTCAAAAATTTAAGTTAATCATAAAGTAACCTAAGAAGTATTTTTTTGTTTTTATTTTTTTATCCGTGTAAATTCCTGCCTGCCGGCAGGCAAGCGTGTTCCATTAGTTGTTTGTGCGGATGATATTAATCTCTATGTATCTTTTTAATTAGGTGGGTTATTTTTGATTCACCGATTTACACAAATATTTATGTTAAATTATTATGAGTCTTAAAACAGGAATGCCTGGGAAAAATTATACGGCGTACAACTTAAAGGGGTTTGATATGGTCACCTTGCCAAACAATTTCAAAAGCCCGATGGAATCGTCTTCCCGGATGTTGGCTTTCCTTATTTTTTTCAGGTGAAAAGGCTGATTAATGGCCGGAATCCTGGAAGCGAAAAAAGGCCAAAGCTTTTCAGATGTATATGTACGCTTCACATCAGGAAAATCAGTTATTGGCTTTGTTGCCGGATTTTGAATATAC
>CAYNPZ010000372.1:2087-3389 GCA_964399175.1 uncultured Bacteroidales bacterium
CCGTTATAGCTCAAAATAGCTATCACTTGATTATCGTATACAAGATGAAATTTAGCATGAGTATCTTCAGGAGTATCATTGTAATCCATTCCATCCACTTTCCAGATGTTATTTATTAGTTTTCGTATCATAATGCAAAGTTAAGTATTTTCCTTAGTTTTTTATACCTGTATAATAAGCATGAATTTATAAGGTTTATTCTCTCGTGGCTTAATAACCCCTCAAAATCAGCATCAATGCGTTTATGGACATTATGAATAAATTTTTCATCATAGAAAATTTCCTTGAGAATTTGAATGTTTTCTAAAAAGCCATGTTCATATAGCTTATTCATTAACTCAAAATGATTTATAACTTCATTCGTAAACTGGACTGTAAATAACTCTCTGGCTTTATCAATTTCTTCTACTTTTTCAACAAATTCTTTATCATTTAAATAGCCTGCATAAATTTCAGCCCCATGTTCTAAAACTTGTATTCTGGGATTTGATAAAAAATATTTTGATAAGAATCGAATTTGGCCACCCAAAAAAGCAAGCCTGGTTTCAGCCATTTTAAATCCGAAGTACTCTCCAATTCGACTAAGTAAAAATTCTGTTATAGACTCAACCGGGTAATGTTTATGCCCTAATTTGGCAAGATAAAGTTTCCAGTTCTTAGTATTCTTTTTATAGCCATAGCCATACTCGTAAAATCGGATAAAATCTTTAGGTGCATCCCCTGTTATTGCAATGTCTGTAACAATAAAATAATTCTTTACTTTAAATGTTTCAATAATGCCTGGTTTAGGGTCATACCCGCTACTTTTAAGAACAGGAAGTGGTTTTATTGTTTTATGCTTCATTTATAAAGCAGCTATAGATATTAGTTTAGCGTTATATTATATCAAGTTTCTAATTTACTGTCACTAATGTGATTTTTTATAATTCCGGTGCCGATGATTAAGTATTCTGTATTTTATGATGTTTGCCTGTTTTTTGTTCTGTGTTATTGTTAATTGATGGTTACTGATAACTCATCACTAATTTAACAACCTGCTTTTAAGCATATTGGCTACCGGGTACTGGTTATTTATTTGTCAGGTCGTCCTTTCGTGCTATCGTTCCCTTGTTATTTCGTTCCATTCTCAGGTTTCCCCGGTTGCGCTCCCGCGGTGTATCTTGCCTTATGAAATGAACCAGTTGGAGCGCTTTTAGGGTTGTCACCCTAACCCGGGGCTTTGCCCCGGGCTATTGCTATTGAACCCTTTCAGGGTTTGGGCTCCTGCCAGATTAGAGGTGTTCAGATATAAATTGTTTTGTG
>CAYNPZ010000373.1:0-3373 GCA_964399175.1 uncultured Bacteroidales bacterium
GCCAAAACCAAACAGGATGCTTTCAAGGAATTTAATGTGTTTCCGTTTTGGCTTGGCCAAATTAGCAAGCAAAATATTGTGCCGTCGCTACGCTTTCTTGTTAATTATTCGGATAATTAGCCTTTCATAATAATTCACCAAATATATAATGTATTATGAATCTGCATTTTATCGCGCACTCTGACGAGGCGCCTTGAACCGGTGGGCGAATGGTTACTATCGCTATTGGCCTTCTACGAAGGCAGCATTGAAGCTTCAGTTGTTTCCAGGTAACTTAAGCCAGGCAGAATTTATGGCTTAGTCAATAAGCTAAAGCCAGTAATCTGGTTTTCCCTTTCATTTTTATTCAACTTATTTCATTGCACTTCCCTTATAATTATTGAATGATCTTGCTTCTTGCCCCGGTAAGGGGCAAATAACGATAGAACAGACCCACCCTAGCGATTAAGGGCGCCTCGTTAGAGAGCGCGATAGATTTTTCTAATATGTTTAGGGTTTGACTTTAAATTCAAATAGATTAATCACCCGGGAGTGATATATCAATAATTCGTGTGACAATATCGTTTTCATTTTGGTTAAATTTTGTTAATTTTATAATTTTTGAAATAGGAGAAATTTCTCCCACACCATAATAGGATCGGGTATCTGCAGGCTTTGAATTTACACAGGAAATTGGGGTAGGACTGGTAAACGAATGATTCTTTTATGTCTGCTAAATGGAGCAATTTGAAAAGAAAAACATCGAAAAATTAAAACAGGGGGATCTGAAAACTTTTGAATATATTTTTCATTTGTATTCCTTGTCCCTCACCAGGTATGCATACAGTTACCTTAATGATGAAGGTCGGGCCAAGGATATGGTTCAGGAGGTTTTTTACAAACTGTGGAGAGACCGCGAGCACTTTTGCATCCATGTTTCGCTGGAAGCCTTCCTTTATACCTGTGTTAGGAATGAATGCCTGAATTATCTCAAGCACGAAAGAATTAAAGGCAAATATGCCTGGTTTAGGAAAAGGATACGGGCCATGGAACTTCAGGACCACCATTATGAAAATAATGTAGAAGAGCAGATGCGCATGGAAGAACTTCACCGGAAGCTTTATGAGGCCATCAATTCCCTCCCCGAAAAAAGCCGGCGGATTTTTAGAATGAGCCGGTTTGAGAAGAAAAAGAACAAGGAAATTGCCAGAGAGATGAACATTAGTTTGAAATGCGTTGAAAAACACATAACAAAATCATTAAAATATTTGAGGGAATATCTTGGTTAGACCTTTTTCCTGAGACGTATTCCTAACCCATATAAACTGGAAATCCAAAATTCTAAATCTTAAATCCTAAATGGGTCACTTACATCATGAAAAGGCATTTGCTTCTGATGCTTGCTTGTTTTATGGAATTTTATTAGTTTGCCCTCCTAATTTGGATAATGAATTACTACTTTTTGGCTTTACTATAAAACTTTAATCTTATGGCTCAACCGACACAACGTCTAACTTCACTTGATTTTTTCCGCGGCTTTACCATGCTTTTGCTGGTTAATGCCGGTTTTCTGCACTATTTTGCAGGTTCTGAATTTGAAGGCACCATTGTTCAGGACATATTCAAACAGTTTTCCCATCCCGAGTGGGAAGGTTTACGCTTCTGGGACTTGGTGCAGCCTTTCTTCATGTTTATTGTAGGAGTGGCCATTCCTTTTTCCGTTAGCAAGCGCCTGGCCAAAGGGCAGACCTGGGGTAAATTAAAGGGCCACGCCGCTCAACGGTCCGTGCTATTGATCCTGTTGGGCGTTGCCCTGTATACTACCGGCCAGGAACACTTTACACTGTATTTCCAGAATGTTCTGGCACAGATTGGTGTTACTTATATCATTGCCTTTTTGCTGATACATAAAAAACCTTCCTGGCAGATTCTCGTATCCGTCGGGCTTGTGGTTTTAACGGAAGTGCTTTACCGGACATTTCCACTCGAAGGTTTTAACCAGCCTTTTGTCAGGAACCAGAATTTCGGCACCTTTTTCGATCAGCTTATTTCCGATGGTTCAAGGGATGGATGGGTTTCTTTTAATGCCATTCCCACAGCAGCCCATACCATCTGGGGGGTATTGTGCGGAAAATTATTGCTTTCCGGCCGCACCGACAGGCAGAAGCTAAAAACTCTTATCATAGCGGGCCTTATCACACTTGCTGTCGGATATTCTTTAACCACTGTTTCCCCCATCATCAAAAGAGTAGCTACCAGTTCCTTTGTCTTTGTCAGCGGGGGATATACCATTCTGGTACTGGCACTGACCTATTGGATCATCGATATGAAGCAGTATAAGAATTGGGCGATGTTTGGTGTTATTGTAGGAATGAACCCGTTGTTCATTTATCTTTTCAACCATTTTGGCTTCAGCGATATTGTGCATCAGATTGTCGAGCCCTGGTATCACCTGATCCTGGGATGGACGGATCAGACGGTGGTGGAGGCACTGGCCCGGGGTACGGTTTGGTTTTTTAACTGGTACCTCTGTTATCTGCTTTATAAACGAAAGATATTTATCCGGATTTAACGGTTTTAATACGGGAGCACAGATGATGCAGATAGAAAAGGATATTCATTGATTGATATATAGCGGCAATAACAAAAAAGAATCCACTCAGTAATTTTGGGTGGATTCTTTTACAAAATTGGTTAATAGCTCATGAAGGTCCTTTTTGGAGATGTTTGACCTGGAAAATTTCCCTTTCTTTGGATAAATATATAAAAATGTGACCGTTTTGTTGTTTTTATTGAGAATCATGATGAGCCGGAATCCGTCTCTACTGTTCAGATTCTGACCGCTGTTGGGAATTCTTGCTTTTATGATCCGGTATGGGGAATCTTCGAATATGTTGTCTCTCATCTCCCAGACTTCTTCAAAAGAAAGGTGGCCCAGAACATATTTTATATCACCTTTACATGTGAAATATCCGTATTTCTTTTTTCCTTCAAGTTGTTTAAGAGAATTTTCGAAATCGGAAGTATAGAAAAACATTTATTTATTTGAGATTTTTCAGAATATTAGAAATCTTTTCGTCTGTCGGTAATATTTCATATTTCATTTCCATGTCATCAATAATTTCATTGAAATGATCAATTTCTTTGGTTAATTCATTCAAGGTGGGTTTAACGCCGGAATATATATCTTTTGCATTGGTGATGTTCTCGACAAAGTTAATGAGCTCGTTACGGAGGTTTTTAAGATCATCTCTGTTTTTAAAATAAAATTTGTCATCTTCAAAAACATAATCATAGATATCAATATTTAATCCTTGTAGTTTATACTTGATTTCATTGATTATGTTTTTTGTTTTGTCTATGCTATCAAGCGTTTCATCAAAATGTTTTTCCC
>CAYNPZ010000374.1:0-3369 GCA_964399175.1 uncultured Bacteroidales bacterium
GGGTATTTTATCCTATTTAATCGAAAAAATCAAATAAATAACGCTCATCATAATCAATGTCGAACTTTTTCAGGAAATTGATATACTCCTGACGGAAGGTCCATTTCTTGTGATGTTTTTGTTGATTGGCAATGTATTTACACACAGTATCAATTTGGGAATGACCATAGGTGAAAGCGCCATATCCAGATTGCCAGTAAAAAGGATATCTTAGCCAGTTCTTTTTGTTCACCCACCCTGAGGAATTATTTTTTGCTTTCTGGGCAAATTCTGCTTCTGATATTGTAGGATGGCGGGCAACGAATATGTGTATATGATCAGGTACATTGTTTATAGCAAGAATCTTACATTGAAGCTTTCGGGCGATACCTGTAATGTATTTTTGTAATTCATCATTCCATTCGGGCCTAATCTTCATTTCAGGAGATTTTACCGCAAATATAAATTGGGTGTACAGTTGGGTGTATGTATTTGGCATGGTAAATGGTTTTAAATTGTCATCCAATATAATAATAATTGATTAACATTTCAATTTGACCTTTCTATTAGGCTCCTATGTCATTCCTGACGGGATTTTGCTGGGCTTTGTGCTATCTATAACCCGACCGGCAGCTGCCATCGGGCCTACAACGATGTTATCCGGCAGCCGCCGGATTTCGGGGAGCAGAGAAATTAAAAGTCATTTGATTAATATCCTTCAACCACAAAGCACACGGAGGACATTTATCTGTAATTGAATTGGCTTTTAACCGGTGGAAGAGAGGGTCTTCAGAGAAAGCATATAGCGATTCCAATAACTGGATAATTATTGCCTGGTTAAAACCCCGTTAGGGGTTGAATAGAGTAATCCGGGCAGTGCCCGCTGCCATCCCCAACCCGTCCGACCGGTGCAGAACAAGAAGATTTCTCCTGAGGGTCAATATTTTTCGCCTCTATACATTTTAGTCTTTATATCCGGGAACCGGTCAGACGGGGTGCCCTGGCAAAATCCCGGCAACAGTGGTCTAAAATCAGCAGGGTCTGGAAGGGCATCTAAAAAGCTAAACGCATGGTGCTTATCATTAGGGTAAGAAAAATTTGATTGCAGGTTTAACTGCGGTAAGATAGTTTCATATAAAATTATCTGCCGGTCATCCAAAAAATTAATGGTAACATCAAAAGACAAAACTTTTGTTCTTCTATTATTGTATAAATTTATAACTTGTCATTTTCCGTTTAAACGATTTTTCCGATATGGAAAACACCTATTTCAACAACTTGCGGACAAAGAAAATTGAGCCTGCTTTTGCTCTGAAGCCTTATATTACTTGCTATTATCTGTATGAAAACCAGCAGGACAGGCTTCAGGATTTCTTTTTTCGTGCATTGCCCAATGGCATGGTTGAAATGTTCTTCCTTTTCAACGATAGCAAGGTGGCTTTTCATGAAAAGGGGAAAAAGCAAGTTTTATCGGGATTTGTGGCCGGAATCTTTGAGCTCGATCATCCCATGAAGCTCAGGATTGAAGTAAACGGAAGGCCATTCAGGGGGCTCAGTATACTTTTTACACCGCTGGGGGTTAACCGGTTACTGGCTGCCGATCTGAATGAGCTTACCAATAAGGTGGTCCATCTGGACCAATTCTGGAATAAAAAACTCTACTGGGAGTTTGTCAACTCACTACAGGTTGGGAATGAGCGGTTGCTTGTAATGAGCATCAATGACTTTTTTCTTCACCGGATAGAGGCCCACGATCATCCTACACAAAGGATTGTTTCTGTTTTAAACTGCATAGAGCAAATGGAAGGCCCGTTAAGTGTGGATCGTGTGGCTTCCGATCTTAGAATCTCCTATAAAAAGCTGTACAGAACGTTTGTGGATGAACTGGGTATGACCCCAAAGATGTATCTGAAGATCCTCAGGTTTAACAGAGCCTGTTACTTGCTTGATCAAATGAAAAGCATGAGAGAATCCGAGATTGTATATGATTGTGGGTATTACGATCAGCCCCACTTTGTCCGCGAATTCAAGAGCATCATGAAAGCATCTCCCAGGCAATACGTGCGTTCCAGCCGGGGCAAATTTTACATCAATCGTCCTTATGCATTCAAATAAACAAAATGGGCTTTCGTCAAAATCGGGTCAATTTTTTATTTCTTGTCCGATTTTTACAAGAATTATTAAAAAACCCATTATATCTTGCAATCGTGTTTTGGTTGTTCATTTTGTTCATTATTGATCTTAAAAGTGCATGAATGAATTGTTTCGATAAAAAAATGATAAAGATAAAGCAGTTCTTCTGGAATATTCTTGAGGTAATCTCAGGAAACATAATTTGCTAATTTGCTGATTTGTTGTTTGTATTATTAAAATTCCTTGATTATGGAAAGCTCAAATTCTACCCGAAAGATGGATTCCGTTCTTTGGCACCAATTTAAGAACGGCGATAAAGAAGCGTTTATCAAGATTTACCAGAAATATTATCCCCAGCTTCTGAATTATGGACTGAGGATCAAACGCAATGAGGGGTTTATTGAGGATTGTATTCAGGAAATTTTTTACGATCTTTTAAGAACCGCTAAAAACCTGGGACCTACAGATAATGTCCTGTTTTATTTGTTTGCTTCCCTGCGGAGAAAGATATTCCGGAAACTTAAATATGACATTTCCTTCCGGGAAGATGACAATTTTTATTTCGATGGCCCGGAGCTTGCCGAGAGATCATCGGAAGACGCTGTCATTGAAAATGAAGGGAATCAGCGGAGAAGAAAGTACTTTAAAGAACTGATTGGTGACCTGCCACCCCGGCAGAAAGAAGCGCTTCTCATGAGGTTTTACCTGCATGTTGAATATACGGAAATAGCCAAAATCATGGATTTGAACGTTCAGTCGGTAAGGAATCTGGTTCATAAGGCGATTAAAACATTGAGAGAAAAGGCCGATTCCAACATCTACAAATAAAATTTTGACCCATACTGCCGTCTCTGTGGGCTTTTCTCCCTAAGCCGACAGCACAGGATTATCACATTGACCTGCCTGTACCTCGTGGTTATGTAAGGACATAGGGATTTTATCATCACTCTTTTTTCCGGGTACTTTTTGATAATGAATTATGAGTATAAATCATTTATGCCTGCCTTTATTATGATTGAGGATATGTAAAAGCGGTTTATCAGGACACAAAGGACCAACCTGTTTGGATAACTGGTGTTAGTCAGTTTTATCCTGGATTATTCATAAACAATTCCCGCTGAAAGCGGGAAGGTTTATGAATGTGGGAAGGATTGTGGGAAGGATCCAGGCCCGCCTGCAAGCTTCGGCGGGCAGGTTACCCCGCATTAGAAAAACCAGCTTTTTGCGAAAAAAAATGAAGCAAAAAGCCAGGTTTTT
>CAYNPZ010000375.1:0-1875 GCA_964399175.1 uncultured Bacteroidales bacterium
CCCTGGAAGAATACCTGTCTTTAATCCATCTTTTCGAAGATATGGAGACATTTGAAACGGACCCTGAGTTTCCTGCCCTATCCCCTGAACAGGCCAATATAATCCTTCATGATTATTATACCCGGAAAAAAGATTATTCGTCAGCATTACACAGGGTTTTGGAAATTAAAAATTATCATTACAGACTGGATGCTAACCTCAACTATCCTACTATATTGACAATGCATGCAGATACACTTTATTTGCTGGAATCATATGATGAAGCTTTATATCATTATTACAGATGCTTAGATTTAGATCCGTACAATGAAAAAGTACAAAAACGAATCAAGGAACTTTCTTCCATTACTATCAAAAGTGAAGGCTATTTTAAAAGGTATCCCACATATGACATGAAGGATCAATTTTTAAAACTGGCAAACACCCATTTTGATAAATTCAATGGGACAATCTGCTCAGTGTTTCCATTTTCAGAAAGCCATTTTAAAGATCTGGAGCATAAATTGGATTGGAAGGCTATAAGTAGCAACAGGGCAATCTTATGGAATATTGATCTGATCAATACGTATCATGACCATTTGAATTTTTCAACACTTAGTAAAAATCCTTCTTTGCCCTGGGGAAAGGATTTAATATTTAAATACAGGGATCAGTGGGACTGGGAAGCGCTTTCATCGAATGAGGGCATCATCTGGACAAAAGATCTAATGCATCAATTCATGGAATATCTTTATTTCATGGGGGATTTTGACGGGATATCGGCAAGTACATCCGTTTTGTGGAGTGAGGAGATTCTTGATGCGTTTGAAAAGCTGCTGGACTGGAAAACTATAAGCGAGAATACCAGTATTCCCTGGAGTAGAGAGTTAATTGAAAAATATGAAGAGAAATGGTATTGGGAGGTGCTTTCCGGAAATCCTTCCATTCCATGGGATCATCAGCTAATTGAAAAATATAAAGAATACTGGGATTGGGAAGCACTGAGCTTAAATGAGGGCATTCAATTCAATTATTACCTGTTAAAAAAATTTGAAGATCATTGGAACTGGGATGGGCTTATGTTCAATGAGAATTTAACAGGCAAAAAATTCATTACAGAAAATTTTAAGCATAAAATCACTGAGGGTAAAATCGTAAATCATGAAAAATTGAGTGTTTATCAAGGTATAAAAAACATTCAGAACAATAATATAGTCAGGGGTACTTCTTCTTATTTCGATCCTTATTTTAGCAGGGAGTTTTTAGTAAAATACTTTGATCATATTGATCTGGCCGGGAAAAACATTGTTGTGGATGAAGATATGTATCTTGCCATAAAAAAACATCATGGAACAGAATTGTTAAAGGAAAAATCCAATGTTTTAACTTTTGAAAGGGAGGTTTTGGTTAAATACAAGGACGAATTGAATTGGAAAGCTATAAGCCAAAATAAAAATTATAACTGGAGTTTGAATTTCATATTAGAATTCAGCGATTGTATTGACATCGATAAATTATCCCGACAAATCATGGAAAAAATATGCTTTCCCTATTTGGATGAGGAAACCGTATGGAAGTTTTATAAAGGTTATATGTAGAAAGAAGATTATAAAAATTAAATGCCACGAAATCTCTAACCTGCCCGTCAGCAGGCGGGAACTCCAAATTTCACCAAAAATAAATAACCGTAAAAACCGGTTTTGGCGTTCTTTTGTGTCTCCGCGTGCCGTCGGGCAAGTTGGTGTTCCTGCCCCGAAGCAGGTGGGGTTGTTGGCGGGAAAATAATTTTTATAAAACCATCAACCATTTTTTTCTACTCAACGACACCGATTGTCATACAACGCCTTTAACTTCGCGAGTGAATTTTCGTAGAAATAACAGAATTGGTAAATTACA
>CAYNPZ010000375.1:1885-3361 GCA_964399175.1 uncultured Bacteroidales bacterium
GAACCCAAACGCTCAATTGACTTGTTTTGAATTTCGTTAATAGGGATTTATTTGAAATTTGGAATTTGTGATTTGCGATTTAATACTCCGTCTATAGCTAATAAAAGAAAAAATACCTATAATATGCCATATACACGTTATCTTACCAAATCTCGTTTCAAGCTTGCCACCGAGTGTGAGACCAAGCTGTATTATACGAAGAAAAAGAATTATGCCGACCAGTCGCTGGATGATGAATTCCTGGAAGCTTTGGCCGAAGGCGGTTTTCAGGTGGGCGAACTGGCCAAGTTCCATTTCGATGCTCAGCCCCGGCGCAACAACATCACCGTTGAATCTTTAGGGTATGAAGAGCCCCTGGAAGAGACCCGGCAAAGGATCGACTTCGGTGAGCCGGTGATTGCCGAGGCTGCCGTCAGGTATCAAAACCTGTTTATCCGGGTAGACATCTTTCAGATTGACAACCAAAAGCAGGAGATCAACTTTTATGAGGTCAAAGCCAAATCCTTCAACGAAGAAGAAAGCTTCTGGAATGCAGATCAATCCAGGCTGGACTCCAAATGGAAGCCCTACCTTTTTGATGTGGCTTTTCAGAAATATGTGATCACAAAGGCTTATCCCAAATATAAGGTGCATGCCCACCTGATGCTGGTGGACAAGGATCAGGTGACCACCGTGGAAGGCCTTAACCAATGCTTTACCATTGACAAATCCAATGGTTATACCAGGGTTTATATGGATAAAACCCTTCACCGTTTAGACCTTGGTGATGATATTCTGACCATCCAGAATACGGACAGGGAGGTGGACTGGATCTTTGATCATTTTGAACACAAACTGGAGAATAAGAAATATTCCTTTAAGGAGTATATACATAAGCTTGCTGAAAGCTATAGCGAAGATGAAAAAATAAATTCACCCATCAGCAAGGAATGTAAAAACTGCCAGTTTTACACCAAACCGGAAGATGAAGCGGCCGGTAAAAAAAGCGGTTTTAAAGAGTGCTGGAAAAAGAAGGCCGAACTGGAAGATGAAGACTTTGAACATGCCCTGATCACCAGTCTTTGGGGAGGCAAGGCTGGTAGTAAAAGCGTTGTTCAAGAACAGATAAAAAAACAACGTTGGCTGCTGCGGCAGATCAACCCGGCTGAATACGATGTGCTCCCTACAACGGATGATCCGGAAATCAACCCAAATCAGCGCAGGGCCATACAGATAGAAAAGGAAAGAACGGGGGATGATACGCCCCTTCTCCTGGACGCGCTTAAAGAGGAAATGGATCAGTGGAACCATCCCCTGCACTTCATAGATTTTGAGACCTGTGCCCCGGCACTGCCTTTCCATAAAGGCCAGCATCCCTATGAGGGGATTGCCTTTCAATACAGCCACCATAAGGTGTATCAGAATGGAAAAATTGAACATGCCGGTCAGTTCCTGCATACGACAAGGGGCGAGAATCCCAACATTCCGTTTATACGT
>CAYNPZ010000376.1:0-3355 GCA_964399175.1 uncultured Bacteroidales bacterium
GATGATTCCACCATCACGGTCACCTTCTACCAGCAACCGGTGGCAGATCCGGGACAGGGAGGTGATACCTGCGGACTAACCTTTGAACTCCGGGCCAGCTACTCGACAGCAAGTGACTCTGGGTACTGGCAGCAAACCGCAGGACCGTCTACTAGCGGTACTGCATGGTCAGATTCAGAATCAAACAACACGCAGGTAACAGTCAGTAATTATGGAACCTATGAGTTTACCTGGACCGAGATTAACGGCCCATGCAGCGACAAGGGTTCCGTCACGGTTACATTCAACGAACCCGCTGTTGCAGATGCCGGGGAAGATGTTACCATCGATGAAGGTGATTCGGTACAGCTTAACGCATCCGGAGGTCAGGATTACTCCTGGTCGCCATCCGGAGGATTGTCGGATCCATCCGTTGCCAATCCCATCGCCAGCCCGCGAACAACCACCACTTATACCGTTACTGTGACAAATGAAGCAGGGTGTAGCGATACCGACGAGATCACCGTCACCGTCATACCGGCCGAATTTGCGCAGACCAGCCCGGATACGGCAATCTGCCGCGGGGGTACTGCCCGATTGCAGGCTTCAGGTGGCGTATCCTACCACTGGGAGCCTTCCTACGGCTTGAACAATACGGAAACAGAAAATCCCATAGCATCGCCCCAACAAACCACAACCTACCAGGTCTTCGTTGTCAATGAAAAAGGATTGGAAGATTCCGCAGAGGTAACTGTTACAGTGAATCCGCTGCCCGAATTAAACGTTCAGGATCTGTATGAAATGTGTAAAGGAGATACCATCCGTTTAACCACTGAAGGAACTGGGGATTTCCAATGGAGACCCGAAGAAAGCCTGAACCGTTCCGACACAGCTGAACCCCTCGCCTATCCCGACAATACAACAACTTATAGGGTGATGCTAACCAATGAATACCAATGTACCCAATCCGGCCAGGTTACGGTAGAGGTATACCTGCAACCGGACGCTTATGCAGGGGAAGACCAGACATTGAATTACCAGTTCGAGACCACGTTGGACGCCAACCGACCTCTGGAAGGCGAAGGTGAATGGAGTGTGGTTGAAGGAAACGGCATCTTTGAAAATGCTTCGGATCCCAAAACCAGGGTTTCTGATCTGGAACAGAAAGAAAACATACTTCAATGGTCGGTGGATAACGGAATCTGCCCGGTAGCAACGGACCAGGTCACCATCACAGTGAAGGATGTATTTACGCCTACGGTGATCACACCAAACCATGACAACAAGAACGATTATTTCAGGATCCCCGGAATGGAAGTCTCAGAATACGATGAGTTCATTGTATTCAACAAATTTGGGAACGAAGTATTCAGAGATGAAAACTATGAGGGAGACTGGGATGGAATAAACAACCAGGGCAATCAACTGCTCCCTGATACCTATTACTATATACTGAAATTAAAATCAGGAAGGGTGTTGAAAGGATATATCAACATTGAGAGATGATGAAAAAAATTATATTGTGCATATTGTTTATAATGGCATTCGGTAAGCTTTACAGTCAGCTTCAGCCATTGAATGAGCAGTACATTGTGGACGGCCTGAGCATCAATCCCGCCTACTCGGGAAGAAGGGAAGCCCTAAGTGTGGCCATTTCCTACCGCAACCAATGGGTTGGATTTGAAGGAGCGCCCGTAACTCAACTGGGCAGCATCCATACTCCTCTCTTACACGAGAATGTTGGAATCGGGTTTCTCTTCATGAACAGTGAGATCGGGGTGACCCAGGAGTCAGGGATCATGAGCAACTATTCATTCAGCTTCCGGACAGGGCCGGGAAAACTCTCCCTGGGCCTGGGCGGTGGAGTGATCATGAGAAATAAAAATCCCAATGAGCTTCGGGCGGCAGACATCGGGGATGAAGTGCTGAGTACAGGTGAAGAAGTCTACTATATGCCTGACTTCAGCGCAGGCATCTATTATAATACCGACAATTTCTTTGCGGGATTGTCGATGCCTTTTTTCATGCAACATCGTTTTAAATCGGCCGATGGTGAGTATGAGCTGTATCACGATTTTATGAAATCCACATATATAATTACCGGAGGTTACCTGTGGGAAATAAGCGATGGATTCAAATTGTTCCCCAGCACACTTTATAAATACAATCCCAATGGCGATCAGCAGGCAGATGCCAGCCTTCATATGATCATTAACGATACATTCTGGCTCGGTGCGCATTACCGGACAAAAGACCAGATGATCTATTCATTCCAATACCAGATCACCAACCAGCTAAGGCTGGCCTATTCCTATGGTACGGAAAATACTGAACTGGCCAGATACCATAAAGGAACCCACGAGATCACACTGCAATTTGATTTCAAATTCAATGTAGAAGCAATAAGCCCAAGATATTTTTAAAATATGAAAGATATAAGCACCATATTGATCCTGTTTATCATCATTTCCGGGTGTGCTGGCAGTCATTCACTCCGTTCCGACTATTACTCCGCAAAAGTCACTCCTTTCAGCTCAAACCGGTACGATGAATACTCCCCTGTACTTTATCAGAATAAAATTGTTTTTTGTTCCAACCGGAATGATGATCTTTTCATCAAGCACTTTAATGAAGAAGACCAGGAAAACTTCAACATATACAGCATCGATATCCATGATACCACCTCCTGGAGAAAATACAAGGTATTTGACAAGAACCTGGTTTCCCATTTCAATGACGGTCCTGTAACCTTTGATGCGGGCCGGCAGGTCATGTATTACTCCAGGAACATCAATATCGACCGGAGGAAAAACAACCTCGCCGGACCCAATACACTGGGCATCTTCTCGGCAAGGAAATTGTACGGACACTGGACAGACATCAAGACTTTTCCCTATAACAGCCTGGAATATCACAACACCACACCTTCCTATGACACCCTGAACGACCGCCTGTACTTTGCCTCTACCATGCCCGGGGGCCAGGGCGGAAGCGATCTGTACTATTCAGATAGAACCGAAGAAGGATGGAGTGAGCCGGTGAATCTTGGGCCGGTGCTAAATACAGAAGGAAATGAATTATACCCATTCATCACGGCATCGGGAAAACTTTTTTTCTCCTCAGACGGGCACGGTGGCCTGGGCAAAAAGGATATATTTCTTACAGAGAAGGAGGACGGGGAATGGATCGAGCCCGTTCATCTGAACCCGCCCATCAATTCAGAAGATGATGATTTCGCCCTGGTCACCGATCATACCTTTCAGTCGGGTTACTTTTCCTCCGACAGGAAGCGCTCGGATGACATCTACCGCTTCAGCACCCAAAGACCCCAGTTTTATAATTGTGACAGCCTGGAACAAGACAAATACTGTTATCA
>CAYNPZ010000377.1:0-3342 GCA_964399175.1 uncultured Bacteroidales bacterium
GCTATTCCTGCAGGATATTCTGCTATTCCTGCAAATTTTCCCTATGTCCTGCATAACTTTAGATCATCCTGCAGAAATATTCCCCGTCCTGCAAGGTGTATGGATGATCCTGCAAAGGTATGGGCAGTCCTGCAGGGGGTTTGCGAGGATTTAACAAATAAAAAGGGGTGTCGGACCAATAAAAATTATCCTTGTAACACCCCTGTATGATCGGTACAGAAAATTTATTCCTGAATATAATTCGGGTTGGCTTATGGTTCGGCTACTTCACCGGTTTCTTCCTCACTTTCCCTGGCTTCCTTTGCTTCCCTGGCTTTTCTGTACATTTCCCTTCTGTATGCGCTGCTGTAACCTTTCAAACGTTCTTCATCGCGCCAGAAAAGATATTTGCCACAGTCCTGGATCTCATCTAACTTTTTTTCATAATCTTTGTATTGTTCCATTTCATAAAAATTAAAAGGTTAAAAATAGAGATAGTCCACATCATTTTTTCAGGAAAGCAATAGAGTGCCATCAGCATTTTCAATGTGATAAAAAATACAGCGAAAAAAAAGCAGGAATAAAAAAGCGGGGTTATCCGCATTTTTTTATAGATCCTCTCTCAGAACTTGCTCACATAACCCAGGTGTATTTTTGCGGACCCGAAATTAATGGGGTTTCCGGCCTGACTGCCCAAGGCATAGCTAATATACATGATTCCCCCGCCGGTATCAATATGGGCTCCAAGACCGAAACCAAACGGGTAATCTTCTTTGATACCTGAAGCCATGTTCCTCTGATACCATCCGCCATCCCAGAAAGCATAAAGGTTGCTGTTTTTTGCGAGCAAATAGCGAAGCTCCATAGTAACTACAGAATAAACCGGAGCCAGGAAGGCATGATCATCGAATCCCCGGAGCGATCCAAAACCACCAAAGCGGTAAAGCTCGTTCTCTCTGAACTTTTTATTATCTTCCGTCCATATGTACTTGAATCTTCCCTTGCCGGAAGCTTTAATCACCCAGGACCTGAACAAAGGCTGATACCAGGATATACCCAGCCCGGTTTCGGCGCCTGTACGGCTGACATCATCCTCCCCTCCCCTTCTTTTACCAAGACTGCCAAAGAGATCCAGATCCAATCCCCGGGAAGGGTTCAAGCGGTAATCCAGATTGGTGAACGCATACCGGACTCCATAAAGCCTCACCTGAAAAGGTTCATATCTTTCCCTGACAGTCGGGGATTCAGATATCAGCGAGGATCCTTCAAAATCCCCGAAAACCTCGAGCCGGCTTTGGGGGTTGATATAAAAGGACAATCCTGCGCGGAAAGTCCGGGAGAGAAAACTGGTGTCTTTTTTAAACAAATCAAATGAAGCATTGATACCAACCGATTGAAGCAGGAGGTAGGGAAAATCCATTTGCAGGTTAAACTCCTGCGATTGTTTTTCCAGGCTATTCCAGTTAACTGCAAGGTGTTCACCTCTCCTGAAAAGATTGGACAGGCTGAGATCAAACTGCCCGGTGAAACGGATCTTTCCGTCACCTCCGGGCAGAAAACCCACCACACCATCTACCTGGTTGCTTTCCGCACGCTCCAGGTACAAAAACACATTCACCTTGTTTCCTTCCGAGAACTCGAGTTCAAAATCCCTTATCTGCCTGATGAATGCAATATTCCCTATCTTATCCGGTATTTGCTTTAATCTGCTCTCATTGTATACCATACCCGGATATAACCGCAGGTAAGGATACAGATATTTCTCACTCACCGGATGATTGCCTTTGATCAGCACGCTGTCGATGACATAACGTTTACCCGGATCGATAGTGAGTGAGGCATTAAGCGTATCCGACCCGGTATGCTTCAACCCCTTTATTCTGACCGATGCAAAAGGATATCCGCGGTTTTCCAGGTGGGAGACAATCCGTTCCTCCAGGGCATTCAGCTCATGCAAGTTGATTACCTCCTGACTACTGATCTCCCCGGAAAAAGAAATTTTCTGTAATAAGGAAGAATCCGTTGCATTCAGGGAAAATTGCCCCCAGCGGTATTGCCGGCCAACATGCAGCCAGGCGGTAAGCGTATCTTCCCGAACCCGGATGCTGTCATAGCTGGCTGCGAGAAATCCTCTCCTTCGCATATCTGAAAGCGACTGTCGTAGTTTGAGGTGGATGGTTACGCTGTCCTTGTAGGGACCTTCCAATTCACGGGTAAGTTCATCAATATAACCGAAACTACCGGAATTACGAATATCCAGGTGATATTCCTGACCTTCCGTTATCAAACCAATCAAAAGGAAGCAGGCGGCCGGCAATATGTTCCTCAGGATGTACACAACTTGTCAAAATTAACTAAAAAAGCTGCACAACAAGCGATTGTGCAGCCTCAAACACCTATTGGAGCTAAATTATATATGGTTCATGAAACCCTGGCTCTGAATAACCTTCAGATACTGCTTGGAGAAATGCAGGTTGTCCTCCTTGGTATACCGGTTATCGGTGTATACCTGAGCAAGGGTTTCCTTGTTGTTTTCTTCAAGGATCTGCCGGGTTTCTTCAAGTGATTCCTTCTCCGCAAAAATCCGGTCAATGTCTTCAGCAGTATAATCCTTATAGGTTTCGTAATGCACAACACCTTCCAGCGGGAGCCTGTCGGTAAGTCCGGGATCTTCATCGGGATAGCCCATCACAATGGCAGCAACAGGAACCACCCCGTTGGGAAGATCCAGGATCTTGATAAGCTGATCGGCATTGTAGGTAGCCGTACCCAGGTAACAGATGCCCATACCTTTTTCTTCAGCTGCCAGACAAACATTCTGGGAAACCAGCAATGCATCGATGGCCGCATTGATGTACCAGAGGAAATTGTCATATCCGGGCTCTGCGTTGCGCTGCTCGCACCATTTGTGAAAGCGATTGACATCGGCGCAGAAAGTCAGATGCACGGGAGCCTGCATCACCATAGGCTGGTTAAAATGGGCAGGTGAAAGCTCCTTCTTCTTCTCCTCATCCTGCGTAACGATAACGGAATAGAGTTGCATGTTTCCTGTTGTAGATGCCCGCGTTCCGGCTTCCAGAATTTCCTTCAGATCTTTTTCAGATACCGGTATATCCTTGTATTGTCTTATGGAACGATGTTGCATGATGGTATCCAGCATAACGTTTGTTTTTTAAAGGTTTGATGCAATATTAATAAACTTCAATCTAACTTACCCAAAGGGCAGGGATGTTTTTAAACTATTATTTTTATCTTTGAAAATTGCCTCATAAATTTTGCCGCAGTACTTTACCGGGCAAGTTTTGCCAAAAAAAGCAAGAATTTGACCGGTAAGGTAATTATTTTGAGGGTGATTTTTATGAG
>CAYNPZ010000378.1:0-3334 GCA_964399175.1 uncultured Bacteroidales bacterium
TATAATATAAATGGTTCCATCTTCTGTCTGCTGTCCGTCAGGATATGACACACCCCTCCTCTCATCCAATAATAAACCATCCGACCATGAATGTCCATCATCCTTTGAGACAAAAGCCATTAAATGGGAGCGTCCTGTTCGCATATCAATTGGCCCATGCTTCACCAGTAAAAGATTTCCTGAATTAAGCCTGCGTATAAAAAACCTTGCAGCGGGATGTTGGATATTTGAGGGGATTAAAGGACTCCATGTATTGCCCTGGTCAGGGGAAATGCTTTCACCAATTCCATAATTGGTTCGAACAAGCATCCACAACGACCTGTCTTTTCGTTCCACAATCATATGTTCATCATGGTTGCGAACATTTTCCGGTACATTCACGGCACCCTGCACAGACCATGTATTGCCTTTATCAGTTGAAACCACCATTTTGGCACTCTCTTCCATCAAATGCCAAAAGGATACCGGTAAAGCCCACACTCCGTCTGATAAAACTGTTGGTTTGCACATCATAACCCCATCAACAAGACGGTGAGGCTTACTCCATTTCGGATCAGCCGAATCGGGGTTACTGGTTGTCATCGCCCATACCCCACTTTTTGTTGAACGGGCGGGTTTGATTTGTTGTGCCCAAAAAACCCAAAGCTGTCCATCAGGATCAAGCCAAACTTCAGGATCAAAAGCCCGCACAGGTCCATCACCATCAGGATCAATAACCAATACTTCCTCCCAGGTTTGACCCTTGTCATTACTTGTAGCAACCACGACGTAGTTATTTTTATCCTCGGCTGGAGATTTACCGGAATACCAAACAGCCCAAAAGCGGCCATTACGACTAATGGCAACACTTGGTATTCCTGTAAATTTTCTGCTTTCCGCTGAATATTTCTGAGTGGATGACGGTTCTTTAATGATCTCAGGTACATCAAGATATGATTTATCTTCCTGGCCAATAGATGTATCAATGTATAATAATGATAACATCATTACGCACGTAATAACGGTAGAACGCTTTAAAATATTCATTGTTAATATATTGAAGATTATCAATTAGAAAAATATTCAAAATTATTTCACCTCATTCAACAAATGATCTCTGATATTATAAGGAAACACATAATCCAATCTTTTAGCCCATACATAAATGAAGCTATTTTAACAGAGAGATTGTTATTCTTCTATAATTTCTCCATGCGGATGACCATCCATTTTGTTATTGACTAATTCAGGCATCAATCCATTGGAATGAATGTAAACAGCCGCCTTTTGTGTTTTTTGACCGGTACTACGAAAAATATTGTCCTTCAGTAACAAATCGCGGGCTGGTGAGTTGATGCTAAATCCATATCCTCCACCATCGGTTCCGTTATTTTCAATTGTATTTTTTACAAAAGTATTCTGATGTGGCGCATTGATCTCACGTTCACCCCTTAGATGGATACCATCGCTTTTGTTTTCGAAAATATGATTCCTTTTGAAGACTACATTTGTATCCTTGTGACCGGTACAAATTCCAAATCGTCCGTTGTTGTGAAATTTGTTGTTGCGTACCTGGCTGTGATACACCCGCCAGCAAATAAAAAGCCCATCACGGTCATTATGGTGGACGTTATTATTTTCTATTATCGTCAAGGGTGAACCCGTTCCCGGGTGAAGGCCTGTATTACCACTTCCCGAAATCTCACTGTTCCGGATTGTCACATTTTTGGTAATCTGCCAACTAATGCCTTCGCCGTTAAAATCTTTCACATGAACATTATCCACCGCTACTCTTTTTGATTTGAAAATGAGGATGCCAGCGTTGTTACAGCCATCGGCAAAAAAATTCTCACTGCCATTGCCGTCCACAATCAAATCAGAAATGATAACATCCTCCGCTTCAACTACTTCAATTACTGAAGAAGCGTTGGATACAAGACCATGCCTGTCGGAACGGTAATCGCGTATCAAATAATCATCGATATAGATTACATTGTCGCGGATATCTGTGATATAGGCTGTTGATACATCCCAACATGAATTTTTATCACTGTCAGTCACCTGAATCTTCATGCCAGGCTCAAATCCATCGGTATTTTCAACCGTAAGCCTTAATTCTCCGTAATCGGCATCTACAATAAACTGTGTTTGGACCCCTTCGCCCCTTGTTAGGGTGGTTTGCTTCCCTGAACCGACCAATTTCACGTTTGACTTCATCCGGACAGGAGATGTTATTTCAAAATTACCCCGCATTAGTTTAACGGTTCCTCCGGATTTGGATAATGCATCAACAGCGTATTGTATTGATTTGTTGCTAAAACCGGAAATGTCTGCGCTATCTCCTCCAACAGTGATTTCTTTTTCCGGTAATCTCGGAGATACCAAGGCATCGATATTATTGCCAGTTGGCTGACCCAATAAGGCTGGGGTACAACTAAGTATGAAGAAAAGCTGAAATAAATTTTTCATTAGTAACAGTTCATTAAAGGTTTGAATTTCTAATTAATTTACATGCTAAATTTACAAACTATGCTTGTATCACCATGGAAGCCGCATGTTTATTTATGCCTTTGTTGTGAAGGTTCCCGCATGCAGGTTTCATATAATATAAATTTAATGCGAACCAGCTACTCCGTTAAAACCTAATATCCAGAAGGTTATGCCTAAACCTGAGAATACAAAATTTCCAGTTTTGATCCAGTCTCTTGGATAAAATGATCAGCAATACAATCAATCTCACACTTTCTTGGGTACCACGTAAGGTTCCCTGTATTCCTTCGTCAGCATGCGATTGGCTTCTTCATCTCCTTTAATCCGCATCCTCTCGGGATCAAAGTAGAGGGTTCTTCCCACCCGGTAGGAAATATTGGCCAGGTGGATCAGGGCACACGAATAAACTCCTTCCTCAATTGGAGCATTTAAGTTTGACCGGTCGTTTGCCCGTACAGCGTCTGCAAAATTTTTATAATGGTTGCCTAATCCTCCTCCGGTTTCTCCCGGTTCTTTCTCTTTACCCATAAACGTCTGCCATTTATCCACCGTTTTGACCATATATCCCTTTGATCCATAAAATGTATTGCCTACGGTATTTTTTGAACTGGTCATATAAGAGGTGCTTCCTTCACCAGATTCCATCATGAGTCCGCCATTGTCGGTTATCCAGTGCCTGACTTCAAATTCCATCATTTTCTTCTTATCTCCACTGCCGGCGGGATTGGGGAATTCAAAAACAGCCATCAGCGTATTGGGTGTTTCCTGATCATCGTCAAACATAAAATGTCCTCCAATGGCTGATACTTTCGTGGGCAGTTTAACGCCCAGCCCTAGGCGGGCAACATCTACCTCATGCACACCC
>CAYNPZ010000379.1:0-3327 GCA_964399175.1 uncultured Bacteroidales bacterium
AACCTCATTGTTGTTGAAATGAACCAGTAATGTATCGGTATGTTTAAAATATTTTATTTTCATGATTTTAGTTTTTTAAATGTTCTGTCGAAAAAGGCATTGTGTATTGTAATTTTATCTTCCAATACGATTATTCTGAGATATTTCCTTGCTTCGGTAATATAACCCCATCTTCTTACACGTCCATCTGACTGCATCTGTTCGTGTTCAGGATTCTGAAATACCTGTTCAATCCATTCCAATTTGATATTCTTTCTATCTCCACGTTGTCTCATATAATGAAAATAATTGGAAAATTTCATTGACTTCTAAGACTTCTAATTTTAGCAATATACAAATATACTATTGTTTTGGTAGAAAAGAAAATGGTGAAAATCCAATAATTATTGGAGGGGTTATAATTTTAGCTGCAGGTGTAGCATTAATTGCGACAAGGGCCAGCAATTCCTTATCGGCTATAGAACTAATTTCCTCGTGCATTGATCAATAGAATCAGTGGTTATAAGGCTAAAACACTTGCAGATTGGCTTAGAAAAACCTTTTTGACAGTGCAGAAACGAATGAGCAAATTCATTCGCGGAATGTTAATCATGAGTCTAGTCTAAAAAGGCTCTTAGCGGCTGTTTTTAGCTAATTGTACGGAAGCTATCTATTGAATTTCAAACATCTAATAAAGCCGCTTAGAGCCTTATCAGCCAGTATCTGGCTTTTTATACCGGACTCAATCATATATCGTTAAATTTATATAATTATAGGGTAGGTAATATGAGTAAAATTAAGACATATTAAAACTGAGTGTGAAAGAAAGGATCAACCTTATTCAGACGATATGGGGCAGTATCGCTGCAGATAGTGAAGTATCGGAAATTAGCGAAGAACACAAGGATCTCCTGGATAAACGCCTGGAAGCCCACAAAAACAAACCCCAGGATTTTGTCAGTTGGGATGAAGTAAAAAAGAACGCTAAAAAAATAATATTGTGAGGTACAAGGTAGAATTTAGAAAAGAAGCCCAACAAGATATGCTTTCCTACATCTGAGGAGAAATCCGGGTGTCTGGAAAAGAAAAATAAAGTGATATTTCCCACTCCACAAATAAGATCTGTACGCCGAGAAATATTACTCAATGTCATTTACCAAAACCAGGACTTTATATGAGATGCTTCGGGTAATAAGCTGGCTGGAAGGATAAAAAGGGCAAGCTATCTCTTTGCCTGCAAATTAAGCGTTGGATGTAGATTCCCCAACCGACTTATCATCAAACTGGTCAAAATAAAAGCTGGATATTTCAGTTTGTTGCTTTGCATGTGCTAAAGTCATGCTAACTACATTGCCGTCTTTATCAAGATCTAACAAGATGTTTTCGTTGAGGTCCTTTGTTTCCGAAACCTCATTGTTGTTGAAATGAACCAGTAATGTATCGGTATGTTTAAAATATTTTCTTGGGTTTATCCGGTCAATTCGTACCTGCCTTTACGTCTCCCCAATAACTTATCGACTGGCGGTTATCGGGTATCACATGCAGTGTGGCCGAACCACTCTTTGATACACTCAGGGAGCACTGGTATTGAGCGTTATCTCCCCGGATCTTAAATTTAATTAAAATCCGCTCTTTACCTTCCTGCTCTTCCTGGGAATAATTCTGCACCGGGCCATCAAAAGATACACTGATATCCCCGCCATAGTCGACATTGGAATAAGCTACACCATAATACGGCAGATGAGCCTTTGCTGTAGTGTCCTTTACTGACAGGGTGTATGTTGTAGTAAGGTATTTGGAACCTCCGGATTGGGGAAGCATCCGGTCCGCTTCAAATACAAAATTTCCCGACGATACCAATTCCTTCATTTCCGCGAAAGCTTCTGAAGGCTGATCGTTCCTTTGTGCAGGAATTTCAGCAGTTATTAATAGAAAAAACATAATAAAAGAAGAAAGAAAATACAATGTATGTTGTCTGATGTAATATTTCATGGTTCTTAGTTTTAAGTGTGTAATAAAACATATAAATACTAAACTCTAAATTCTAAATTCTAAACAAATTCCAATGTTCAAACTTTTAATGTTCAAAACATGAGTCTAGTCTAAAAAGGCTCTTAACGGCTGTTTTTAGCTAATTGTACAGAAACTATCTATTGAATTTCAAACATCTACTAAAGCCCCTTATCAGCCAACATCTGGCTTTTTATACCGGACTCAAACATTTAAAATCCATTTAGTTCATTCTTTTCAGCTTAAAAACGTTGCTTTCCCGGTTTTTATTTCCGGTCCCATCGCATCATCGTTTTTTGCGTACCTGTTTCATAACATTGCCGGAAGTCAGCGCGATAACGGGATTGATTGGAAAACCTGATTTTCGCAGTGCCCTTGCTGTCCATACGTTGCAAGTGCGGCTTCCCCAGTAGGTGATATTGGAAAGATAAAAGTAGCTCATCCCGACAGGCCGTTCTCTTAGAGGAACAAGTAAACCTGATGAATCCCGGGCAAAGGAATCATGGATGTAATCTACCATTGAAAGGAAGCCATTTCTGGATAACTTAACCTTTGCCACTTGTTTTTGCTTGAAATACCATTCAGGCAAATGGGTATAACCAATCACATGAATCACGGATTGTGTAGGAAGAAGTGCAGCACGCAGGGCCAGTCCAACGGTACCCTCCTCGGCCATAAAATATTTCCTGTCGCCCCAGCTTAGGTTCAGATATTCTGCTTTTGGAATATTTTCCATTAATTCAGGAAGCAATGTGTCAACATCGCTCCTCTTCATCACTATACCCGTGTGCCAGCTCCGTTTGGAAACATATACAGTCACCTTAAACTTACTTTCTTTCTCGGGTGGATACAAACCTTCCTTAGGTCCGAAGCAGCCGCTTAAAAGCAAAGTCAAAACCGAAATAAAAACCGAAAAAATATGGAAGCTGTATTTCATTGCTTTAATGGCCCAATCTTTTCAATTAATCCTTTCTTTCCTCTTATATTACCTACCATTTAAAACGTTTGACAGGCCGGGGTGGTTTACAAGATAACAATTCTTTGACCCGTCGTCCTAACGGAATTTATATCTAAGCACCTTTCAGGTATTTTTTATTGCACTCCTGATCCTTCATTTATCTCTTACTTCTACAAAACCGGTCAGACGGGATGTAACAACGTAATGACAACCAAATGACCATTGATGACGATAAATGACAATTAAACTTATATTCTACCTGCTAATCCCGAGCCACGCCACGGCATGGCTCTACATCCTTCAACCCCCGTCAAACAACCAAATGACAACCAATGACAATCAAACCTGTCCGGCTTTCGACGGATGACCATTTAATGACT
>CAYNPZ010000380.1:0-3306 GCA_964399175.1 uncultured Bacteroidales bacterium
TATCATTCAAATTCTTGCCAAAAAATGCACGAATTTGAATGGTAAGGTACTAATGACAATCAATAACACTTTAATTTTACTAATATCTGAAGCTATTCAGTGGTTGCCAACTGCCAATTGACTTTCAAACTTCTTTCATCCAATCAAACCGTTCACTAATCAATAGTATTCACCGGTATCCTCCAAAATTTATCTCTGAGACGCAAACATTGCGTCTCTACTGCTGTATCTGGTGCCCTGCCTTTTGCCAACTGCTATTTGCTCATTGCCAACTCTCCCTTTGAATTTTTGCAATTCCAATAATCACATGTCTCCTATCGCTACATTCCTTGCCAACTGCCTTTTGCCCATTGTCAACTTGCTATCTCTATTTCCTTAAATTTGATTCTGCAATATAGTAAGCTGCTAATTGCCTTTTGCTAATTTATTCAAAACCCTCAAACATTCAAACTTTTTTGTCAAACTTTTTTCCTCTCATCCAATCAACCAATCATTCCGGTTTCGGTATTGTATTGGTCTGCTTTGCCCATTCCTCCCATTGTGCTGCCATCTTTTTTACCTTTTCCGGGTATTGATCAGCTAAATCGTTGGTTTCGGTCCGGTCCTCCTCTATGTTGTATAAAGCCCACTGATCCATTGGTATGGTATCCGTTCTCCTGAATTTACCGGGATTGGAGTAAGCCTTTGAAACCAGCTTCCATTTTCCTTTCCTGATGGCCCGGTTGCCCTCATGTTCAAAGTATATGGCTTCACGATCAATGGCTTTGTTGTCGGTAAATACGCCCATGAGGCTTTTGCCTTCCATGGGTTGTATCTGATGGCCCTTGTAGTTTTCGGGATATTCCGCCTCCGTAATGTCAATTATGGTGGGCATGATGTCGATCAGATGAGTGGGTTGCCGCCTAATTTGTCCCTTGTCTTTAATTTTTTCCGGCCAGTGGGCGATCAACGGTGTAGCAACACCGCCTTCATGTACCCAATGTTTGTATTTCCTGAAGGGTGTATTGGACACATTGGCCCAGTTGGGGCCATAGGCATGATAGGATTCACTCGGCCCGGCCATCACCTTTTTACTCATAACCGCTACCGGGTAGCCGTCGCGGGTTTGTTTGGGCGCCATCATGGTTTGCAGTTCGTCGTTGGCCATAGGCTCATAAACCGGTTGCTCCGGTATTGTGTCGTATGGATGTGCGTCGTCACTGAGCCATCCCAGGGTCTCTGCACAGCCGCCGTTGTCCTGGAGAAAAAGGATCAGGGTATTGTCCAGCATGTTGTTTTGCTTCAGTTCGTCAACGATCCTTCCAATGCCTTTATCCATCCGGGAGATCATGGCTGCGTAAACCTCCATGTTTCTGGCCCGCCAGGCTTTGTTCTCCAGGGTATCCCAGTCTGCCACCCGTTCGGAGAGCTGCCAGTCTTCGCCGATCAACCCTTCCGCTTGAAGCTTTTCAAATCTTTCCTGCCGGATGGGTTCATATCCTTCATTATACTTGCCTTCGTGCAAGTCGATTTCTTCTTCCGGTGCGTGTAAAGGCCAGTGGGCAGCCGTGTAGGCCACATACATGAAGAAAGGCTTATCTTTTGGTTTCTGTTCATGCGCATCAATAAATTTCACCGCATTGTCGCTGATGGCATCGGTATAATACCAGGGATCCTCCGGATCGTAATCCGGATCATTATAAGGGGTTATGAAGGTATTGCCCCGGGTGAGTGTCCAGGGATCCCAGAAACTTCCTGCCCCGATGATGGTGCCATAGAATTTATCGAAGCCGCGTTGCAGGGGCCAGTTGTATTTAAGAGAGTCAATGTCCTTCAGATTACGGGCTACGTGCCATTTGCCCGACATGTAGGTATGGTAACCTGCCGGTTTGAGGACTTCTGCAATGGTTACGCACTGTTTACCTATTTCGCCTTTATATCCAGGTTCACTTTCATTACCGGTCATAAAGCCCATGCCGGTTTGGGCCGGATATAATCCAGTAAGCAATGAAGCCCTTGTTGGGCAACAACGAGCGGTATTATAAAACTGAGAGAAACGCAGACCATTGGATGCCAAACGGTCCAGTTCGGGAGTTTCTATCTCACTGCCATAGCAACCGATATCGGAATACCCCATGTCGTCGGACATGATCAGGATGATGTTGGGTCTTTCTTGTGTATCATCGGAATCAGGGGTGCCACATTGAGTCAGCAACGCGGTACCCATTCCAATTAGAAATAAATTGAGTGGAGCGGTGGTTTGTATCATTTTACTGGTTGTTTATTTATTTTCTCTTACCCTGTCGTATTCCTTATTGACTGCTCTGTCGCCCCAGCGGTCAATTACGGCTTTTAATGCCTCGTTGGATTCCGGGAACCGGCCCTTGTCATCGGTCTCGATGATCCAGCGATGAAGAATGGAACGAAGCTCAGCCAAAGCCATGGCATGTTCGCGTTTGTGTGAATGCACCAGGTTGTTGGTTTCATGGGGATCATTCTTCAGATCGTATAATTCTTCTGCCGGTCGTTCATCGCTCACAAATCTCGATTGAACCTCATTGAGTTCACCTTCCCTGTGCAATCTTTTCAGGACTTCCATATAATCCCTGCCGTCGCGGTATTGAGGCTGCAGATAGGGTTGGTCCGTCATGAAGTTACGGATGTATTTGTAGCGCTCGGTTACAACAGTCCGGATCCTGTCAATGGTATAATCGCACCGATCGCGGGCGGCAATGACGTAATCCCGGTGAAAATCCTTATCGAACATATTCTTTCCCTGCATATGGTCAGGGATATCGATTCCTGCCAGTTTCAGCGTGGTGGCGCTGATGTCAATGCCACTGACCAGATCCTCCCGTGCCTGATTTTCGGGTATACCCGGTCCTGCGATAATCAGGGGCACGTTGATGCCTCCTTCATAGAGGAATTGTTTGTGCCTGGGCAGCCGCATGCCGTGATCCGAGAAAAAGAACACGACGGTATTCTCGTAAAGCCCGTCTTCTTTTAATTGGTCTATGATGTTGCCCAGTATTTCATCCATCTTCAGGATTGTATTGTAATGATGGGCAATTTCTTTCCTATATACAGGATGATCCGGATAATAAGGAGGCACGGAAACTTCATCCGGACTGACCACCTCGGGAGGATTACTATATTTTCCTCCCGTTAGCTGAATCTGACCGAAGAACGGCTGACCGTCTTCACGACCGGTCCATTCGGTACCTTCATCAGCGCCTTTAAAACCGTTTCCTCCCTTTTGGTCGTAAAGGTCTTCATTGGAAAAAACAAAATTGTAGTGGTTTTTACCTTCATTGAAGGTATAGTAAC
>CAYNPZ010000381.1:0-3305 GCA_964399175.1 uncultured Bacteroidales bacterium
TTATCATTTCGAAAGCTTTTTGATTAACGTATCCTGCAAATCAAAATAATTGTACTGCTTTTTCAGGCCCAGTTTTTTTATGGCCTCCGCTCCGGGCTCGGCAATAAAATCCCTGGACTGGTAATACATGGTGGTGTCCCATATGATCTTCTCTCCCGTGGCCCTAGGATCACCGGTCTTTAAGAGATAACCGTCAAGCCGCTGTGATAACTGCTTTCTCACCTTTTGATAATTCGCCTGACCGGCACAATTATTCATCTGATAGGGATCTTTGTTCAAATCATACAGCTCTTCGGCCTCACGCTTTAAAAAAGCTTTCTCATATAAGGGCCTCACATCAGGGTCATCCCTGTGGGTGAGCATATACATTTTCGTCGGACAGGGATAATGAAGCATATGGGCATCCAAATCACCAAACAGCGGTGGATCGCCGGCAGGCCATCGGTCGGGTTCATAATTCCGGATATAAAGATAATCACGGGTGCGAATGGCCCGGCCCGGATATCCCATACCCAGTTGACGACAGAGGGCATGCCGTTCCCTGGCTGTATATACAGCATCACGGCCGGAATCAAGTCGTCCGGATTGTCTGGAAAACAACAGGTCGGTCAGGCTTTTGGCGGTCATGGATTCCGGCAGAGGCTGGCCAGCAAGCTCCAGGAAGGTTGGGGCAAGGTCATTCAGATTGACCAGATCCTCAACCACTCTTCCCCCGGGAATCTGGCCCGGCCAAGCGATGATAAGGGGAATGCGGGTGCCAAAATCATAGAGGTTGGCCAGGCCTCGGGGCATCTGCCAGCCGTTGTCACTGCAGATCACAATCACCGTATTGTCGTATTCGCCGCTTCTTTTGAGCTGCTCCAGTACCTGGCCCACCAATCTGTCAAATTCCTGCACCTGGCGGTAATAATCACAGATGTCGCCCCGTACGGTATCGTTATCGGGAAGATAGGAGGGTACCTCAACCTCTGAAAGGTCCATGCCGGAGCGTACGCCTGAACCTACCTCATAGGGCCGGTGGGGGTCCTGACTGCTCAACCAGTAGCAAAAGGGCTTATCAGAGGGCTTGTCCTTTAAGAACTGGTCAAATGACTGGTAGGATCTTCCGCCATGATTGTATTTTCGTCCGCTCATCTTCACACTTCCCGGGCCCCAGCCCTTACCCTGGATTCCGACATGATACCCGGAGGCCTCAAGGATATCGGTATAGAAAGGGAATTTATCCGGCAACACGCCCCATAAATTGGCCCCTTCCTCCAGCCGCCAGATATCCTGGCCGGTAAGCATGCCGGCCCTGGCTGGTGAACAAGAGGGAGCGGCACAAAAAGCCCGGGAGAAACGAACTCCCCGGTTGGCCACGGAATCAATGTTGGGCGTTTTGACTACCGGATCACCATAACATCCCAGGTGGTTCCAGGAATGGTTGTCGGACATGAGCAACAGGATGTTGGGCCGTTTCTTTTTTTTCGGTCTGTAATGAATGTTTTCAGCTTTCAGACCTGCAAGCGCCACTGGTGTAAATGACATGAATTGTAAAAATTCGCGGCGGGTGTAGTTTTTCATGGTTGCCTCCTGCTTATTAGTAACCGTTTAATTCTAAATGAACTGGTTCAATTTGACCTCACAATATTATCAGGTTGTTTTAACAATCAGTCATCAGCCTCACCCCTCAGACATATTAGCGAGCCGTCTGCTGTTGACATCAAAATCCGGTTTTCCACGGCAATCATCCCATCAAATACGGGCAGATGGTCGAGAGAATATTTCTCCCCTGCATTCCCGCTTTCCGCGTCATAACTCCACAGTCGGCAGCCTTTTCTCCCTTCAAAAGCCGCCATGAGATTCTCCGGGTCCATGACATCGGGAGGGCCGGCCATAAAAAGCCGGTCCCCGGCAAGGACCATTCCCCTGACCCTTATGGGAACCCAATCAAACCACCGCGGTGACTGTGACCGGGAAAAGCCCATGCCTTTGTCGCGGCCCCAGTTTTCTTCTGCCAGCACCGGCTCATTGTCATTGGCGTCGGCAAAAAGCAGATAGTTTCCCTCACCCGGGGTATGCTGGGGACTTAAAACAACCCGTTCATTAAAGGCGTTAAAACCGTATGTTCTATCGGGGCCCATGACCAGCAACTGACCGGCCTTAGAGGCCACGTTGGCCATCTGGTAGCCGGGCCATGTATCGGAATACATCCAGAAAATGCGGTTGAAATAAGAGTCATCCAGAAATCCGCCGGTGGCAAACAAGTGTTTTCCCACCTCTCTTTCTCCCATATGGCCCCTGCGATACCACCTTTGGGCAAGCTCAGGGTACTGTTCTAAGGTTTGCCCGTGGACAAAATCATAGGTGGAATTTTTGGAAACAGGTTCTCCCTGGATCACCGGCCCATAGGCATCCGGTGAGCCCCGGTCGGTCTGGTAGCTGTCCGGGCCTTCCCGATAAGGGGGATCCAGCTTCTCCAGGTCGGGGGTGAACTTCATCTGGCCCAGGTAAATGTATCCTCCCTCGCTGACCAGGATATCCGAGCGGGCCCCTTCGATATGAAAAGCGGGAAGGAAAGGTTGATCTTCGGCATCTTCGCGGGTGCGCATCCAGGTATCGAGGCGGGTTTCATGGACCACCTCACCGGTGCGGGGATTGAGCCCGTACAGAAAGATGCCCCCGTCCAGGAAGCTGGAGCGGCCGGCAGTAAGATAAACAAGGCCGTCGTGCAGCAGCAGGCTTCCATGGACCCGCCAGGGGGATTCTACCCGGTTTTTGTTGACCATCAACCGCGGAGAAGGGGCAGCCCGGAACCGCCAGATCAGTTCACCGTCCTCCTGGCGCAGGCAGTACACCCATCCGTCGGCGGAGCCAAAGAGAACTTTTCCCTTATACAAAGTGGGAGGAGAGTCCACGCGGCCTCCTGTCGAATGCTCCCAGAGAATTTCCCCGTCTTGTATATCCACTGCATACACAGTATTACGATCCTTATCCGAAACATAAACCCGGCCACCGGCTGATACAGGAGGAGTCAGGTTATCCCCGATATCCGTCTGCCAGGCTTTAGAAAGTTTCCCTTCTACCCGGGCCCCGGTGGCATTGGTGCGGCGGTGATCATGGCGGTACATGGGCCATGAATCGGGTTCCTCATCCCCGTGATCATTTGTTTCCTCATTCCATGCAGGGCCATATTCCAAACGTCCTGAATGCTTCTGTTGGCGGCTTATCTCTTTTTCAATATCCCGGGATAATGCGGTGGAATAGGCATTAAGGCCTTTCATCATGGCCCCGGCATAGCAAAAACAGGGATGGGGCGGTACATA
>CAYNPZ010000382.1:0-3298 GCA_964399175.1 uncultured Bacteroidales bacterium
CAATGACAATCAAACCTGTCCGGCTTTCGACGGATGACCATTTAATGACTTTTTTCACCTACTAACTTTAACTTATTGTACTGCCAGCTACCTACTGTATACTGCCTACTGCCTACTGCTTACTGTCCACGTTTTTCCTTAAACTCCGGATACAACTCTTCCTTCACCCACTTAAAATCAGGCTCCAGGGCCAGTATCTTCTGATAGGTTTCCTCCGCCTTTTCATCCTCCTTTGCCTTATCATACGACTGGGCCAGCCAGGCCAGGGCATTCATGTACATCCAGCTATACTGGTTCTCATTATTCTGCTTTTCAAAACGATTGACGGCCTTTTGAAAGTATTGGGCAGCCTTCTCATAGCTTCCTCCAAAGATCCGCGGCATATGGTATTCCGCGTTTCCCTTTTCCATCCATGCCACAGGATTGGAAGGATCGAGCTCAACAGCCCGGTTGATGTGCTCCATGCTTCGCGGTCCCAAAAAAACGGCCCGGGAACGCTTTATCCCGATCTTAAAAGCAAGAAAGGCTCCTTTCATGGCTTCATATTCGGTTTGGAACCGGGAGTGGGGCTTCAGTTTTTCCAGGTACTCCTCTGCTTTTTTTATATATCGGGCCGCTGTTTCGTCTCTTTCAACTCCTATCAGGTAAGCTACATAACCATAATGGGCGACAATAATATCATACAACAATTGAGGCTCCTGATGATGGTTGTAGCTCATCTCCATCTGCCTGATCCAATCGGGCCACTGTTTCATCTCACCGGTAACATATGCCCTGTAAAATTTTTCTTCATAGGCATCCTTACCGGTGTAGGCCTTTATAGCTATACTCAGCGTAAAGACCGATATAAAAATGATCAGTATTTTTATTGTGTTGTTCATCTTTTATGTTCCCGTTACCCGGCCTTTCCAGAGATATCGGCCGGTCCGTTTAACTTTTATCCCTTTTGCCAAAATATATAAAAACGAGCCCATCTGAAGCGGATGCAAACGGATATTTTTTATAGTACTTTGCATGCTGGCCAGTGAAATGAATACCCGGATCAAAAACGCTGAAAAAAGATATACAACCAACCAACTCAATCCCAGAAATATGGGAATTACAAAAATCCCTGCAAATGTCAGCAAAGCAAATAATACAGCAACCCACGGATTGCCGCCAAAAAACTCCAGTACATTTTTGGCGAAGCCATTCACGGCTTCCTGCCAGGAGGTGTACATCCGGCACATTACATCGTTCTTACCCAGAAGGGTTGCTATTCGGAAACCTTTTTCCTTCATCATCCTGCTGATTACAATATCCTCAACAAGATTTTGTTTCACTTGTTCATGCCACCCATGTGTTTTATAAACCTGAGAATCAAACATCATAAACTGTCCGTTGGCAGCGGCAAGGGAAGGCCTGCGGCTTTTCCGGACCAGGATCAGCGGCAGCAGGCTCAGCAATATCCAGTTCATCAGCGGGATGGTAAGCCATTCGCCCCGGCTCTTAAGTAACTGATGGGGAAAGATGGACAAAAGGGATAACTGGTAATGAAGAAAAGTACCGGCAGCCTTGCGCAACATATCGGTGCTGACCATCACATCGGCATCCAGAAAAAGGAGGATATCTCCGCGCGCTGCTTCACCCAGGCGATGACAGGCATGGTTCTTGCCGGTCCATCCGGGAGGAACCTGCGCGCCCCTCTCCCACCCTATGCGAGGATCTTTCTCTACAAATCGCTTCAGGATCTGAGGGGTTTCATCCTCCGAATGATCGTCATATACAATAACCTCAAAATTTTTGTAATCCTGTTTTGTCAAAGCCTCAAGCAAAACCGGCAGATTCTTTTCCTCGTTCCTGGCAGGAATCAATACGGATACAAGAGGATTACCGGAAACAGGATATTCGCCCAAATACGGCCGGGTTAAATAATTCATCACCGCCACGATCAATCGAATCCATGCAAAAGCGAGGATTATCCAGGCAATCAGTTCAGGAATCATTTTTTATTCTTTTTGTTGATCGATCATATGCTGCATATGCTCGTTAAAAGCAGTTTCCATATCTTTAACACTGATATTTTCTCCGGGATGATATTCCTTTACTCCAAAGGTAAGGGAAAGTTTGGGATGTGAAAAAAAATCCGGCAAAACGGCGAGGAAAACAATTTGCACCTGGTTTTCCAGTCCGCTGAGTATGTTAGTGATGCCCCTCTCAAAACGAACGGGATAATGGAACATGGACCGGATCTCACCCTGGGGATACATGGCAACGATGTTGGCAGGATCCTGTATAAGATTCCGGGTATATTCAATCGCTCCGACCACCGAATGAGACTGCTTCCTTATGCCAAATGCCCCGGCTTTATTAAGAAACATGCGATTCTTAAGCTGATTCTCCAGCATCATCACATAAAATCTGCGCTGAAAAATTTCCTGATTCACATATAGGGCAAAAAATCCGTCCCACCAGCTAAAATGATTCCCGATCAGCAAAACAGGCTGACCCCGGTCGGTAATGTTTCCCTTTATGCTGATATCCCGGAAATGCCGGCGAAGCATAAACCGGGAATAATAGTGGAAAAATTTGACGTAAAACCAGTAATGCCGTGCTTTGATCATTTCACTGACTTGGTTTGATAGAGTTTCCACCAGGGGGTTGTGGGTGAATCATGATGCTCGTAATGGTATCCGAAGAAATAGCAGGATAACATTGCCAGGAGATGATTCTTCCCCTGAGTGCGCGAATTATAGGGTTTCATTCCATTGCGGTGAGGCAGCTTATGCGGCTGATAAACGCCAAAATAGAACATCTGAAATGTTCCCAGAAAAGCCGGGATGATCCAGAATACGATCAAGGATGTCTCACTGAACCAGATCAAAAGGATGTTGAATGCTGCCGCCATGATGAGTATCTGAAAAACCGTAACATAACGGTACATAAAGGCAAGCCACCACCGCCAGAAATTTTGCGATTCGACATAAAAATCAGGATCTTCCTTCATCCCCGGAAACCGGTGATGCAACCAGTGATTTTTGGTCAGTCTTTTGTATGACAATCCTGCAAAAAGAAAAGAAGCCAGCCATCCAAACAGATCATTGACCCACGTTTTGTTCGAAATGGAACGATGAATGGCGTCATGACCTGTAATGAACAACCCGGTAAAGAGATAGCCCTGCAACACCACATGCAGATAGGTAAAAGGCGAAGCCGGATCAGGCGTCACGTTGATCAGTGTATACACCAGATGCCCCAGCCAGACCAGGATGATTGTTATTGCGAGTAATATGCCCATGATTCGTGTATTCTTAAGTTA
>CAYNPZ010000383.1:0-3280 GCA_964399175.1 uncultured Bacteroidales bacterium
GATTTCAACCAGCCTTTCGGAAGCCTGAATGATGACGTTCTTTATCAGGCATTGAATCATATTGGCACCAAATCATTTGATATGAGAAAAGCTGTATATCAGCCCAGGCCTGAAAACAGGGTAGAATACAAGAGTCTGAAAGACGAAATCGGAGCACTTTAGAATTATTTGAAAATAATTCGGGTTGGATATATTTGCAGAGGTGTTAGGTGGCTGTTTAATCAGGCAATGACAGCCACCAAACATCTTTGCAAAAGCTTTTTCAAATGGTCATTTTAGGCATAGATCCCGGCACCACCATCATGGGGTACGGACTGATCGATCAGTCGGGCAAGAGTCCCGTCCTGCTTCATCTGGGTGTGATAGAGCTTCATAAGATTGAAGATCATTACGACCGTTTAAAGCACATCTTTGACCGGGTGCTTGCCATTATCGATGAATACAAGCCCGACGAGATGGCTCTGGAGGCTCCCTTTTACGGCAAGAATGTACAATCGATGCTGAAGCTGGGCAGGGCCCAGGGAGTAGCCATGTCGGCTGCCCTGCATCGTTCCATTCCCATCTATGAGTATGCCCCCCGGAAGATAAAGCTGTCCATCACGGGCAACGGCAATGCTTCGAAGGAGCAGGTCGCCGGGCTCCTGCAACGAATATTAGATATAGAAGAGCTGCCCAAAAACCTGGACGCCACCGATGGACTGGCTGCCGCCGTTTGCCATTTCTACAACTGCCTCACCCCACAATCATCCAAAGGTCCCAAAAGCTGGAAGGATTTTATCCGCAAGAATCCCGGCCGGCTGAAAGGATGAAGAAACCCTACATTTCTGCAGACAGACGGCTTACCCGACGCCAGGAATCCCACATTTCTATGGAAAAATGGCTTACCTGACGGTGGAAACCTTATATTTCTGCGGTAAAACAGGGTTCCCGACAAAAGGAAACCCTGATTTCTGCAGACACATGGCTTACCCGACGGCGGGAATCTATCATTTCTGCAGATATATGGGTTGCCCGACGGCGGAGATCCTGCATTTCCGTGGAAAGATGCCTTACCCTGCGTCACACATCATATTTGACTGCAGAAATAAGGGTTGCCCGATATCAATAACCTTATCGGTCTGCAGAAACCTGGGTTTCCCCACGAAACGAACCCCCTGTATCCATAGAAAAAACGATTGCTTAACATCCGGGGAGCCTAAATAATGCAGGCTAAGATTCTATACAATTGCATCCGCTGCGAACAATTCTTTGATCTGGTAATTTCCAGGGGAAGCTATGGTTTATTTTTGAAAGTTATTAACAATTTATTAACAATTGATCTTTTTATGAGGAAGCGTATGAAAATAATTCGTACTTTTAAATCAAATTTTCTAACCAAATTAATCCTTAAAAACCAGAAGTTATGCCAACAATTACAGAACCCACCAACGATGAGGCACGCCTGGGACTTCTCAAGCGCGCAATAGTAACAGCAGCCCACGACAAAGCGACCGGTAACTCGCATCTTACAGAACAGACTGAAAATGACATAACAGAGTTTATTCCGCTTTTTGAAGCGGCGATTAACAGGATCAACGATTCGCTCAGCAAGCGGACGGTAGAGGTTCAGGAAGGTTCGGAGGCGCTGGAGGACATGAAAACCGTTATACGGGATTTCTGGGAAGTAATAAGAAGAAGGGTTAACCGCCTGGAGCAGCCGGCGGGTGTTTTGACCTATTACGAACTGCCCCTTAGTGGTCTTACTCCTCGACCAACTACCATCGAGGAGTGGTTCATACTGGCAGACAAGATCATCGACGGCGATGCCAAAGCAGTGGCAGCAGGTTACCCGGCCATGCAAAATCCGGATGCAGAGGAACTGAAAGCAGCCAGAGATAAGGCCCTGGCTGAAAGGCGCGATATTCCCATTGCTGATCGTATATACGATGAGGCACAGGCAGAAGTTGAAGGGCTCCGGCCCCGGGCCCTCGAACTGATTGACGATGTCATGGCAGATCTCCGATATTCCCTTAGAAAAATGGACGGGCCCAGCCAGCGACGCATCATGCGATCCTATGGCGCAACCTTTAAGTATAATAACGGAGAACCGGAAGATGAGATTCCGAAGACAGATACTGAATAATTGTTCAACAAATGGTTTCTTCAGGCTCATCAAGCCACTCTCCTGATCTGGCCGGGGTAACAGCGCAACCCCGGCCTTTTCTGTTAAAACAAAACCCTGGCAACCCATTGAGCCAAAAAATCATCTATAGAAAAAAAGTCCCGAATCACATAAAATCTGGAAAAAAGAGTGGTTGTCGCTGATCAAAAGCGGGGAAACCAAAACCCCGACCATTACCTACGATCGTTTTGAAGTGGTTCCTCCCGGTATATTTACGGCCCGGTTTACCTTCCCGGGGCTGCATTGGGTAGATAAAGAAGCACTGAAACAGGACCAGGGAAGGAAATGGCTGGGAAAGATATCTTTTCAGAAGGAAATCCTCGTTCAATAAGATTGATTATTTAGTTTTTCCGAGATCCACATCTTGAGAAGGGCCTGCCATCTTACTCCCAATTTCTTTGCCTCTCTATCCACACCACTCAGCATCCATTCAGGCAGCTGAAGGCTGATTTTTTTGTTCTTCAGTCCGGGGCGGCTGGCATTCTCAAGATCTAAATATTCAGAAAGATCTTCACCCGCTTCAAATTTTTCGTCAAATTCTTCCCCTGAAATATATCTTTTTTTCATTTTTTCTTGCTTTTCTAAATCAAATCTAAAAACAATTATTCAATTATCGAATTAAACCGGAAATACTTTTAATTATATTTGCGTATTAAAATACTTAAATTACCAAAATACTTTATCAACATGTCCAAAGTGGTATCATTATCCGAAGCCGCCTCCATCGCCCTGCACGGGATGATTTTAATCGCAAGGGAAAAGCAGGGGATGAATGTGGCCAGAATCGCGGAACTTACCAGCACATCCAGGCATCATGTAGCCAAAGTGATGCAGCGGCTGGTCAAATCGGGTTATCTTACCTCGCAGCGGGGGCCCCGCGGGGGATTTGAACTGAAAAAGAACCCGGAAAAGATCACCTTCCTTGAGTTGTACGAAACCATTGAAGGCGGGATTGAGATCAACACCTGCCCCATGGACAAGCCCGTATGTCCTTTCGACAAGTGCATCATGAACAACGTCACCAGCAAAATGTCGAAGGAATTTAAAGAATATCTGAAGAATCAGACGGTGGCGGAATATATCTGATGGCATAATCTGGCGGTTGATTATCAGCTTGCA
>CAYNPZ010000384.1:0-3270 GCA_964399175.1 uncultured Bacteroidales bacterium
GATGGAACTTTCAAAGGCTCCCATTACTCCGGCATCTACTATCTTGAGATGAATTCCGTTTTGAGCTGCAAATACGTTGATGGCAGCTCCGCCTTTCACAAAATTGATGACCATTTGTCCGGTTACTTCCCGGGGATAGGCACTAACCCCTTCACGGGCGATGCCATGATCGGCTGCAAAAACCACTACAGTAGGATGCTTCAGTTCGGGGTGAAGGGTTTGTTGAACGGTGCCGATCTGCATGGCCACTTCTTCCAGCCGTCCCAAAGAACCGGCAGGCTTGGTTTTTCCGTCGATCTTTTCTTTTAACTCTTTTTTTATGGAAGCATCGGGTATGTCAATATCGAATTTCAGCCTCATGTTCAAGTCATAGTTTGATTAAAGTAACGGCATTTTATTCAATACCCATTATTTGATTTTTACAGGTAAACCGGAAACCAGCAGGTAGGCTTCGTCAGCCATCTCTGCTATGTATTGATTTACCCATCCCTGAAGATCGGCAAATTTCATCTGGACCATATTATCGGGATGTCCTCCCATTCCAATCTCATTTGAAACAATGATGAATTCAGCGTTTTGCTTTGCAATGGCATCCAGTTCCGATTTTGCCTGGTTATATGAAGTGTCAATATCATTGCTGTTGTCATAAAAGAAATTGGTCAGCCATAGGGTAATACAGTCTAAAACCACTGTTTGGTTGTAAAACTGATGTTTGCTGAGGTACTTTTCTTCTTCGGTGGTAGTCCAATTTTTTCTTCTTTGTGAACGATGGTCTTCTATTCTTTTCCTGTGATCCTCATCCCATATACGCGAGGTAGCCAGAAAAACAGGCCGTTCGGTTTTCTTCAGAGCAAGTTTTTTAGCGTAATTGCTTTTCCCACTTCGGCGTCCGCCAGTGATGAAGATGATTTCAGCCATTATATAGTAGTAGTTAGAAATTCCAGTTCAAAGTGATTGTTTTTGAAGTACCGGATAGCGATCAATTCACCGTAATGTACCTTGATGGAAAAACTTTTTTCCAGAGGCATTTCCAGTATTTTGCTCAGGAGTGACTTAATCACCCCTCCATGCGTTACAATAGCAAGGGTTTCTGCATCCCCTTCAATTGTTTCATCCCAGAATTCCGAGATCCTGTGGTAAAGATCCATATGACTCTCTCCTTGAGGAACCCTTTCATGAACAAAGTTGTTGCCCCATCTTTCCAATTCTCCTGAATCGATATCCTCCCACTTTTGCAGCTCCCATTTTCCGAAATTCAACTCTTTGATCCTTTTATCGGTAATAATTTCTGATTGTTCTGACAAGAGAGAATGAGCTAATAAGGAACATCTTTTAAGCGGACTGGTATATACCTTTTCAATTTTATTGAAATCAATTTTTTGTTCGATCCGGGATACGGTAAGCTTGAATTCAGCTTCCTTTACATCGATATCAGACTGCCCGTAGCATGTGCCATCTGGAACATCTGGCTTTGTATGTCGGATAAGGTATATGATCATGTTATTAATTTTGAATATGAATATATAAAATCACCAAAACGTAGAAGGATGTTTCAGTGATCTGTTGTAAAGCTCCCAGTGAATCGCCTGTGTATCCACCTATCCATTTATTTGTATACCGGGCGAATATATGCTTTATCAGTAGGATGGCAGGTATAATGAGGGCAAAACCCAGCTTCTCAAATAGGAGGAAGGGGAGCAGAGTAGTGATCGAAGAAAAACCCAGTTCAGATTTGCTGATTTCCTTCCCTATGGGTTTGGATTTCCCTGTATGATTGTTACGTACATAATTGTGGGAAAAAATAAAGAGTAACGCACTGAACCGGCTGATGGTGTGTCCTGCGATCAGTACCCCGGGTATCATCCATGCCGGCAGATGACTTAAAGAAATGAATTTGGTTAATAACAGCATGGTTATACCAATGGCACCGAATACTCCGATTCGCGAATCTTTCATAATGTCCAGGATCTGCTCCTTGCTCCACCCTCCTCCGAAGCCGTCGCAGGTATCAGCGAAACCGTCCTCGTGAAAGGCGCCGGTAAGCAGGATAGAGGCACTCATGCTAAGAATCACTGAAAGGTCAGTGGAAAATACAGAATTCAAAACCCAGAAAATCAGTCCGCTTAGGCCTCCCACGATCCATCCGATGATGGGAAGATATTTATTGCTTTTATTGAGAAGTTCCTGGGAAAATTCAATTTTTCCCACCGGAATACGGGTAAAGAACATCAAAGCGGTTCTGAATTTGTTGATTTCCTGTTTCATATTGTATTCAGGTATTTTCTTCCACCGGTATGCCTCCAAAATCTTTAAGGCATTGCACGCACAAACAGTCGCTGTAACGGCTGGAGATTTTTTTACGGACATCTGCGGAAATAATGATTTTTGCACACCCACAGTTCAGAATATCGTTGTTCCTGCATTCAAATGACTTACCGCAATGGGGGCAGATCTTGATCATAAGTGCTTGTTTTGAAAAAGGCTGCGGAAAACGGATGAATTAAAAGGGGGAATTATGAGTATGATCCGAATTTCCGCAGCATTTTAAGTTTATACCTTATTCAAATACCACCGCATTGGGATTGTACCCCACCTGGGTAGAATCTTTTAGCTGATATTCCGGCGTAAAACGGTATGCATAGCCCTTTGTCTCAAAATTTGTAGTGAGGCAATAGATGTTCCCGTTTTCCGGATTCACGTCGAGTCCGTAAGGTATTCTGCTTATGACCGGGTCGGCCGGGGCTTCTGAATCAGAGACATTCATTTCGTATATTCCTTTTTCACCTGCAAAATATAGCATCTCTTTATTTTGCCCTATGGCCAGTAAGTAGTTCCCAAAGCTGGATGTTTTGCCAAGATCAAAGCTGGTTGTTTGATAGTCATCTGAACCAATCTTTACCAATTTTGAAGGAGTAGGTCCACCTGTCTGATAAGCGCTGAGTCCTTTACAAAACACCCATACATCATTGTTTTTATCTTTTGCAATATCGGTTGGAATGTATCCTACTTCCACTGTTTCTGAAACTTCATCAGAGGAAGCATCAATAACATGCACGGTATTGTCTCTTTTAAAACCTCCGCCATTTGTGACAAAAACTTTGTTATCCACTTTGACCATGCTTTCGGGTCCTCTGCCTACTTCGATGCTGTCGGTTATTGTATGATCATTCAGGTTGATCACCAGCACATGGCCTCTGCTTGAATCGGCTGAACTACCGTTGGTCAGGTAGCCCTTATCCTGATCGATGGCTAAAAACTGACGCGGATAAC
>CAYNPZ010000385.1:0-3265 GCA_964399175.1 uncultured Bacteroidales bacterium
TAGAGAGTACCTAATCAGGAATTACTTCATTTAGGTTTAACAAAACCGTAATGCCATGTTTTAAGTCCATTCAACGAGTCTTCCCCTTTATTGAATACTTGAAAAGTATCGCATAAACTGAGAGCGTTCATAAACCACGGGGTCCTTCAGATTCCGGTAGCTCATCTTACCACGGAATTGGTCAATGGTATCAAAAGAATTGTTTTCCATCCATTCTTTCAGTTCATCTACTATGTTCCTTATCTGGACGAATCCGTTTTTATAGATGGTCGAACATATCTGCACGGCACCGGCTCCTGCCAGCAACTGTTTGACTACAGCTTTGCCGTCATGTACACCGGTACTGGCAGCAATATCTATTTTCTGAACCTTTGAAGAGACAATACCCACCCATCTCAAGGAATGCCGCAGGTCCTCAGGAGAACTGAAAACGGGCGCAGAGGTAAATTCCATGGTTTCCGGATCGATATCCGGTTCATAAAAGCGGTTAAACAGCACAACGCCGGGAACATCCATCGCATTCAATCTTTCCACAACCCCTACCAGGTTGGTGAAATGGCTGCCTAGCTTAAAAGCAAATGGTATGCTGATGGTATCTTTTAACTTCTCGGCCAATTCATAGTAGATGTTCTCATATTTATCAGCCTTGGCATTTTTATCCAGCGGCAGGATAAACACGTTCACTTCCAGTCCGTCGGCGCCTGCTTCTTCAATTCTTTTGGCAAATTCAACCCACCGGCTGGAAGAGATGCAGTTGATGCTGGCAAAAACGGGAATTGAGACGCTTTGTTTGGCCTCACGGATCAGTTTGAGATAATTCTCAACTGAGTTATTGCGGATGTAATAATTGACATAATCCACCGCTTCGGGGTAGTCAGTACCCTTCGACAGAGTGGCTGCATCATAATTGATCTGCTCCTCAAACAATGACTTCAGCACCACCGCACCGGCTCCGTTCTCCTCTATTTTGCGGATTTTATCAACGTTATTGGATAAAGCCGAACTGCTGACTACAACGGGATTGCTTAATTCTATACCGAGATAAGTGGTTTCTGTATTAATCATATTATTTTGTTGTTATATTTATACGACGTAAATTTAATGAATATTTCTTTTCCCAAAAATTAAACTCCCTATCCTTACCATGGTGGTTCCTTCCTCAAGGGCCACATGGTAATCATTGGACATCCCCATCGAAATTTCTTTAAATCCTGGATCTTCGGAAAAATATTTTCCTTTCAGTTCATTGAAGATTTTGACCAGCTCTCTAAATTCAGTGCGTACCTGCTCCATATCATCGGTAAAGGTAGCCATTCCCATGACTCCTTTTACCCTTAAAAATTCATATTTTTTATAGGCTTCAGATTTCAGAAGTTCCTTAGCTTCCTGAAGATCAAAGCCGAATTTGGTTTCTTCGGTGGCAATGTGAAACTGCATCAGGATGTCAATTACACGGTTGTTCTTTCTGCCTTCCTTTTCGATAACATTAAAAAGTTTAGCCCGGTCCACTCCATGGATCAGATGAACAAACGGGGCAATATATTTTACTTTATTGGACTGAAGATGTCCCACCATGTGCCATTCAATATCCTCGGGAAGTTCCTCATACTTGTCAACCAATTCCTGAACCTTATTCTCTCCAAAAATTTTGTGACCAGCACGATAGGCCTCCATGATATCTTCAACGGGCTTGGTTTTGGTTATGGCTACCAGCTTTACCCCTTCGGGGAGCTCATCCCGGAACCGGTTAACTTTTTCTGCTATGCTCATATGCGGATTCGATGTTAGTAATAAAGGCAAAATTAATAAAAATGGACAAGTGAAATATCTCCCAAAATGATATATTTCACAATACAAAAACCCATTTTTCTGATTTCTGTACGAAAATGAAAAACAAAACAGAAAAACAGAATCGCACGATTTATTAACTTAGTACCCGAAAATCTAACCGGCCCATTACCTATGAATTACTTAACAAGATATACCGGCCTGCTTGCGATGCTCCTCCTGATATCCCTATCTGCATTGCAAGCCCAACCCTTAAGGGAAAAAGTCCACCGGAAAAACATCCGTACCGTCAAAATTCACAAAATGGACGAGCCCCTCTCCCCTCCCGTTATTCGATTAAACTCGGGTGAAAAGATCACACTTAGGTTCGATGATATGAAAGGGGGTACAAACACCTTTTCCTATAAGCTTATACACTGTAATGCAGACTGGACGCCCTCCGAGCTCTTTGAATCGGATTATATTTCCGGGGAATTAAGCGGGGAGATCTATACTTCACAACGATCATTCAATACCCTAATGGATTACACGCATTATGAGCTCAATATTCCCAACGAAACCATGAAACCTACCCGATCCGGTAACTACATGCTCCTGGTTTATGCCGGGCACATTCCATCGGATACCGTGCTGACCCGGAAATTCAGAATAACTGAAAGCAGAATCAACATAAAAGGCGAAATTGAAAGAATTAACCGGATGAGCAGAAACAAGCCCAACCAGGAGCTGAACCTGACCCTGAGGACAGGAAGCATGCAGATCAACGATCCCTACAACAACCTGAAAATTTCTGTGGAAAAAAACTATCACAACGAAAAGCTTTTCGAAAACCTGAATCCCTCTTCCATGAGCGGAAACCGTATCGCTTACCAGATGAACAAACAAATGGTATTTAAAGGCGGCAATGAATACCACCATTTCAATTCAAAAACGACCGATTATGCGGGAGAACATATCAAAAAGATCAATTTTGTAAGAAACAATTTTCATTTTCAGCTAAATACCGACCAAGACCGAACCTTTCAGCAATACAAAATAAAAAAAGACCTGAACGGCCGGTTCCGGATTGACAGCGAAAATACCGATGATCCGGATACGGAAGCAGATTATGTATATGTTTATTTCACTTTAAAAGACGCCACATCTACCGCAGAAGGAAAATTTTTCGTTACAGGAGCTTTCAGCAACTGGGAATGCAAACCTGAAAACAAGATGATCTATAATACCGATCGCCAGGTATTTGAGAAAAGGTTGCTGTTGAAACAAGGGTATTATGATTTCAAATACACGTTCAAATCAGCCGAAGGGCTAAAACCATACTATATTTCTGGCAACCATTACCAAACCGAGAACGACTACCTGGTGTATATTTACTATACAGATTATACCAAAGGATATGACCGGCTCATCGGTTATACGGTGATCAATTCATCTGAACGGGTCTACTGAGACGTTTGAATGTTTGACGGGAGTTTGA
>CAYNPZ010000386.1:0-2498 GCA_964399175.1 uncultured Bacteroidales bacterium
TGGACGAACTTATTAACGAGCTCAATCATTACGTACGGGAATTTGATGAAATTATCGAGAAACACTATCTTGAAAAGATCAAAACCATGGGGGATGCTTACATGTGCGCAGGCGGTTTGCCTTTGAAAAACTACAGCAATCCGTTTGATGTGGCTTTGGCAAGCCTTGAAATACAAAAATTTGTAAGAGATTTCAACGAGAACAAAATGACCAGGGGGAAACAGCCATGGAAATTACGTGTAGGTATCCATACAGGGGAAGTCATGGCCGGGGTGATAGGCAGTAAAAAATTTGCCTACGATATCTGGGGAAATACTGTAAATGTAGCAAGCAGGATGGAAGAAACAAGTGAAACAGGAAAGGTCAATGTTTCCAGTGCGACTTATGAATATCTCAGGGATTATTTCGAATTTACCTACAGGGGAAAGATCAGGATAAAAAATACCGCGGAGGATATCGATATGTATTTTGTTAACCGGTTAAAGCCTGAATTTTCCGAAGATGAGGAAGGTATATATCCCAATGGCCGTTTCAGGGAAATTCTGGCTCAGTATTAATTATCATAGTTCATTCTGAGGACATTAAAAAAACCTGGATTTTTGCTTCATTTAATCGCAATAATCCAGGTTTTCTTATAAGGACTCAATCAACAGTTCATATTGATATGGCGCCAGCGTCTTCTTAGACCGGACGCATTAATAATTTTCAAAATCGCCGTCATTATTTTTCTGGTTGTACATCTTCAGGTCAACCCCTTTGCCGTTATCCTGTTTTGGAGAACCGGAATGCTGCGTTGTTTCTGCTGTATTTTGTGATTTTGCCGACACCTGGTTTTGCTGTTGATTTTGTGTCTGGGATTGCTGATTCATATGTCCAAATGCAATCTGCTTTCTTCCTCTTGACTCTGACTGTTGTACATCCTTATCATCCAGTTTGAAGAAGCTGATTGCCTGTTTCAACTGATCAGCCTGGCTCGATAATTCTTCGGCATTGGAAGCCAGCTCTTCCGAAGAAGAAGCGTTTTGCTGGGTAACCTGGTTCAACTGCTGTATGGCATTGTTCACCTGATCCGCTCCGCTGTTCATCTCATTGCTGGCAGCGGTGATCTCCTGAACCAGATTGGAAGTCTTTTCTACTTCAGGTACGATCTCTTCCAACTGTTTACCAGCTTGTTCAGAAATCTGTACACCGGATTTGGATTTCTCATCAATCTCGCTTGCCGCTTCGGCGCTTCTTTCAGCAAGCTTACGTACTTCTGATGCCACTACGGCAAAACCTTTTCCATGTTCACCAGCTCTTGCGGCTTCCACAGCAGCATTCAATGCCAGGATATTGGTCTGGAAGGCAATGTCATTGATGACGGAAATTTTATCGGCAATCTCCTTCATCGATTCAACAGAACTCTGAGATGCCTCGTTACCCTTCTTGATGCTTTCAGCAGCATTCTTTGAAATTTTTTCGGTCTGTTGAGCATTGTCCGTATTTTGCTGAATATTGGATTTCATCTGTTCCATAGAGGAAGAGACCTCTTCGGCAGATGATGCCTGCTCGCTGGAGCCCTGTGACATCTCCTGAGAGTTGGAGCTCATCTGCTCACTGGCAGAGGCAATATTATTAGCGCCTGCCACTACGTTTCCAACGACTTCTCGGATCTTTGTTACCATGTTTTGTACAGCATCAGCCATTGTTCCTATTTCATCTTTTCTATTAAGGTCATAATCAGGGACATCCTTACTAAAATCTCCTTTTGAAAGCGTAACAAGAAAACTTGCTGCCCTATTAATGGGATTAACAATACCTTTAGCAATGATAAACGCCAGTATAATTCCCGCAACTGCTGCAATAATACTAAATACCATAACTCCGCTTTGCGTTTTATCGGCTTCCTGCAGCATAGCCTCATCGGTCATAATGTAATCCCCACTTTGAGTGATAACTTTATCAAATAAAGTTCCCATTCTGTCCAGGTGGGCCATAGTTTCTTCTTCATAAATCCGGTTGGCTTTATTCATCCCTTCCAGGCGTTTATCATTCCAGAAAATAACTTCATCCAGCAAGTCCAACACTTCATAAGCCTTCGGCTTGGTATTGTTCATGTAATACTGTTTACCCTTCTGAATGTTCCCATTTCTGAAGTACTTTTCGACCCTCAAAACGCTTTGATGAAGCTCTTTGTGCGGCTCTTCAATTTTATTCACCTTTTGGGCAAATTCCGGTGAATTCTGTTTCATATTCTGCACCTGTTCAGAATAAAACCACTGCCCAAAATTACACTTTTGGGGATCTGTTTCAACCTCAATTTTATTCACTTGCTCATTCTCTACCAGAACATCTTTCACTGTATGCGCCCATGCAAGATGATCGGTTTTAGCTTCACGGAGCTGCGAGCTAAGCTTCCGGTTTGCCTGTTCAAACGCTTTGTTAATCTTTATGGCCGATTCATGAAGTTTCTTGTGGGGCTCTTCGAATTTATCAAAAAGAGACGCCAATTCAGGGGC
>CAYNPZ010000386.1:2508-2748 GCA_964399175.1 uncultured Bacteroidales bacterium
CCAGTTCTTCTGCGTGCTCACGGCCTTCCCCATAGTACCACTTTCCAAAAGCACATTTATGATCATCTGTTTCTACTTGCAAAGTAGTCGTTTGATCATCTGTAAGCAACTCACTCACATCGCTTGCCCAGTGCAAATGCTGAACATATTTTTCCTCCATCTCGGTGCGAAGCTTATTTCCTTCAATTACTTCACCGGCATTACCTACAATGCCACCAATTCCGTTTATAGCCCAATAGG
>CAYNPZ010000386.1:2850-3248 GCA_964399175.1 uncultured Bacteroidales bacterium
TCGTTTTAATCGTTCATAATTTCTTTTTTTAGTACTTATGCGGAAGGCTCCTGCTGCGTATTACCGGCAATATCGGCTATCTCCTCAGCACTCAGAACCTGCTGCATATCAAGAAGCATAACAAACTCTTCTTCTACTTTAGCCATACCATAGATAAAATCTGAGTTATAATTCGTTCCAATACTCGGAGGCGGCTCTACCTGCGATTCTTCAATTTCCATAACTGATATAACCTCATCAACGATAGCGCCTATATCCACAGTTTCTCCCTCCATCTCAAGATCCATCACGATAATGCAAGTACTGTGGGTATATTCAGTTTCTTCCATGCCGAATTTCAATCGCGTATCAATAACCGGCAAAACCTGGCCTCTGAGATTAATTACACCCTTCATGTA
>CAYNPZ010000387.1:0-3241 GCA_964399175.1 uncultured Bacteroidales bacterium
GTAATGGTGATATAAACACCTGTTATGCTGGTGTCATCAATAGGTGCGTCGGTCAGCGACAGGGAAACTGTTCCGGGTTGTCCGAGGTTTTCACCTTCTTCTTCGCAACCGGTAAACATTGCAAATAAAGCAATCAAGGTAGCCAATAATGTTATTTTTGTTTTCATGGTTTTTGAATATTAAGGGTTCAACTTATAATTTACATTAGGAAGACGAGTCGAAAAGGAAAAAGGTGGGAATGGAGGTAAAAAAAATTTTAGGAAAATAATGGAACTAAAGATCTGGCAGATGAATGATGAATTTTTCTGCGATTTCTGATTGGGCGTACTCTCCCCCGCCTCCCTTGTGAAGGGAGGAGCTCAGTATGGTAGTAAAATCTAAGGTTTTCCCATTATTGCCCAATAAAAAAAGATTCCTAAAGCTATAAGGACCATACCTTTAAATCTACTGTGGACCGGCTCCCCTCCCTTTTTTCAAGGGAGGAGTTGGGGGAGAGTATGCTCTCCCTAAAAGCCACAAGCAACATACTAAACAAAGTTACCATGCTCCGGGCAAAAGGCTCTAGCGGCTCTGATGCGCATAGTCGCGTAGCGATGGCACCATTTCTAATGGGAAAGATTGTATTTTACTGAAATGTTCAGATTGATAGATGAGCTGTACGTTTTGTTAAAATCTGCAGGAAGGCTGGGAACTCCGTCATAGATGTTGATGAATCCGGGATCGAAACGGAAACCTGTGGACAAGACAACATTCGGGCTTATTTGGGCGTCAAATTCATAGCCCAGGATCATTCCGAGATCATAATTTTTGTATGCCGGCCGGAGGCTTTCGCTGCTGCCATTCAAGTCCTGGCGGGCATCTTTCAGATAGCTTCCGTAGAATCCCATAACGACATGGTGGGAGAGGGGCAATTTGAAACTGCGTTTAACTATTTCGTATCTTCCCAGGATATCCAGTGAGGAATAGTCCAGATAAATCTGGTTGTTGATTACCTGGCCATCCCTATATTCCCTGTAGCTCTGGCCGCTTTCATCCTGTATGAATCCTTCCATCTGCAGTGAAAGCCGGTCATTGATCCTGATGCCTCCTACGATGCCAAATGATTGACCCTGATTCGGAGAGGCAGAGCTGTAAGGGGATTCACGGATGCTGTAAAGCGTTTTTTGGCTTAGCAGCCAGGACTGACCTACCTCACCGGTCATCCCAACATAGTAATCCAATTGACGTGATGGCTCCTTTTCCTTTTCTTCAGTGGTAGAAAAATCCGGTGTGCTCTGGGGTATGTTTCTGAGCCCTGCATCAGTACTGACTTTAAGTTCTATATTCCCCGGACTGGCTTTGCTGATTCCGGGTTGTTCACTTCGGGCCAGCAGCTCCCTTTCCTGTGAAGCTCCTGCTGCAGCAGTTGATTTTTCTGCTGCATGGGTTTCAGTTGTTGGAGTGTCTATATTTTCCGAATCTTGTTTAACATCGTCCGCCGCTATTCTCTCGCGGGCATCAGTAGTTGTATCTGCTGCCGGTGTTCTCCCTTCTTCGGGTATCCCTTTTCCGGCATCATCCTGTTCAGATACATATTCTTTTTGGGTTTCAGAAAAGGGCATATTGTTTTCAAACGGTGAAAATACCTGAAGCATGATGAAGATCAGCAGCACTGCGGCAGCAGCGTAAAATAACGGGTTTATCCGTTTTTTCCTGTTTTGATCCAGCTCTTCGGAGATCCGGTTCCAGGTGTTATCAATGTCCAGGTCGTCCTGTATATTCTCCCATACCGTTTCAGGTGGGTCTTCTGCATTGTTTGTTATTCCCTGCCCATACCAGTTGAAGAGGTTCTGATCAAGCTGGTTTTCTATGTTTTCCCAAGTTTGTTCGGGAGGCGTTTCATTTTGATTCTCTATTCCTTCTTTATACCAGTTGTAGAGATCCTGATCCAATCCATGCTGAATCTGCTCCCAGACCCTTTCAGGAGGATCATCAGGATTGTTTTCAATCATCCTTTTATACCATTTGTAAAATTCCTGGTCCTTCATGATTTATTAATAAAGATCTCTCAACAATGATTTCAGCAGGCTTCTTGCCCTTTTAAACTGCGATTTGGAAGTGCCTTCCGTAATTTCCAGCTTTTCAGCGATCTCTTTGTGTGAATAACCTTCTACGGCATAGAGGTTGAATACTGCTTTTGCCCCTTCCGGCAACTGCCCGATCAGTTTGAAAATCCCATCCGCATTGATTTTTTCCAGTATGGAATTGTCCAGCCTTTCTTCCTCAACTTCCTTATTGTCGTCAATGAACTCGTACAATTTTGATTTCTGCCTCAGATAATCCAGCGCAGTGTTGGTAATGATTCTCCTGATCCAGCCTTCCAGGGAACCTTGTTCCTTAAAGGAATCGATTTTTTTGAATACCTTGACGAAACCGTCCTGGAGGATTTCCTGCGCCATGCTTCTGTCTTTTGCATAGCTCATGCAAATGCCGTACATCTTTTTGGCATATTTCCTGTACAGCAGTTCCTGGTATTTCCTGTCATTATTTCTGCAACCCTGAATCAGCTCAGAGTCACTGTATAAATCCCGTTCCTCCATTATTGTGTTATTTGATCACAGCCTTGATTGACCTTTCCACCCTGTATTCAAGGCTATTATGTATACTTTCATTATGATCTGCTGATATAATGATTTTCTGTTTATTACCTTGCCCCTGAATTTTTGCCCCATCAAGAATATCTTGGCTAAACAATTCAGCCAAATTAATTCTTATTTCCAAAGTATTCCAGTTATCTCCGTCAAATACAATTTGTTGGTCATCAGCTTTATTTTTTACTGTAAATGGGTTAAGTGCTTCAATCCCTTGAAAAAAATTGAATTCTACCGGTATTTCTTCAGGTCCCTGATTACCGGGTCCGGGTCTGTCCATTTGTCTTTTCCATTTTCCCTTTAATTGCAGTGCCGGTAAACTATCCGGCCGGTTCGTGTGCAATGTGATTTTAATGGGGTTATAACTTCCGCGGGGAATATCAAAAGTGACCTCTTGGTTTAATGAAGCGTCAGAAAGATTAGCCACAAGGTTATCAAATTCCCTGGAAAAATAGTAGTCGTCGTTGTTTTCCCTTTTACCGTCAAATTCTAAACCGGTAATATGAAAGCTGCCTTCACTGAACCCCATGGATGGAGTAACCCCCTGTACCGGTAAATCATCAAAAGGTTTTGTATTGACCATCTTTATTTGCAGATCAATGGTTGTGGGC
>CAYNPZ010000388.1:0-3231 GCA_964399175.1 uncultured Bacteroidales bacterium
TCGAGTCACGCCAAGGCATGACTCTACATAATAACTCCTGTCAAACCCTCAAACAATCAAACAATCAAACTCCTCAATCATCCAATCATCCAATCATTCAATCATTTGTTTTGCCCATCATCCACCTGGTATTCATAATTCAGGGGAATGGAGATGGTCACCTTGGTTCCGGCAGGGTTCTCCATGTTGTCATAAAGATCCTCAGTTTCCATCCGTATTTTTTCGGTGTTGTATTTGTTGAAAATGCGGCAGTATTCTTGTAGAGTCTTTAGTCCTTTACCCGGAGAATCACTCCCTATTTCCCTGGCTTTTTTTCGTCCAATGCCGTTGTCCTCCACTACTATTTTCAAATGCTCATCCGCTTTAAACAGCTCTACTTTTACGAATCCCTTCTCCTTCTTATGTTTGATGCCGTGTTTGATGGCATTTTCCACATAATTGTGCATAATCATTTTGGGAACCTTGAAGTTCATGTCCACATCATCCTGAATGCTGATTTCGTAGTCGAAGTGATTATCGAACCTGAGCTTCTGAATGTCCAGATAATGGCGCGCAAAATCAATTTCATCCTTGAGGCTTCGGAGGATATATTCCGAATGCTCCAGAGAAAGCCGGATCATACTGGCGAACTTGCATAAATAATTATAGGCTTCCTGATGTTCTTTACTGAGAACAACATAAGCCACAGAGTTCAATGCATTGAAGGTGAAATGCGGCTCCAGTTGGTTTTTGACTGTTAGCAGCTTCATCTCGGCCATTTTTTGCTCGTATTCCGCTCGTCTCTGTTTGGCCAGCCTGTGCCTGTGGGCATAGAAGTATATGAGCCATGCCATTCCGGCGGTGCCTGCGATGATGCAAAAGGCAATAAACCATGTTTTTTGCCAGAGCGCCGGCTGAATGTGAATTTTTACCCTGGCGGGGGTTTCCGACCAAACATCGTTTGAGGTGTATGCCTTTACCCTGAAAGTGTATTTTCCCGGTTCCAGATTGGTATAGGTGGCATAGCGGGCGCTGGTCAGCCCCGACCATCCCTCATCGTTTCCTTCCAGTTTGTACTGAAAGCGCAAACCCTGTGTGTTGGAATGATCAATGCCGGTATAGTGAAACCTCAGGTTATTATTGGTATGGGGCATCTCATAAACCGAATCACCTCTGCTGTTGCTGTGCAGAGTAACCCATTGCATCTGCTGATTCAGCTTTTTGATCTTTTCTATATAGATCCTGGGGGGATGTTTGATTTCTTCTTTTTTGTATGGCATGAATTTGACCACCCTATCTGAAGTGGGAATCCAAACATTGCCTTCCGAATCGGTGAACAGACCGTTCTGGATGCATTCGTTGCCCATGAAACCATTGGTATGGTCGTAAATATTGATGTTTTCCTTCTGTTTCAGGTAAAAATCCTGAAGGTTCAGTGTGGCCATCTGACTGATCATCCCCAGCACCAGCTTTGAAGAATCTACTCCCGTAAGGGAAACCACATAGGAAGTAATCTTATCTTCCGCAATTTTCCTGAATGAATGATAATCGTAAAAATACAATCCTTCTCTTGTGCCGAGCCAGATGTTCTCCTTGTAGTCTCTGTAAAGCGCAATGGCGCCTTCATCATAATCATAAGCGGGATCGGGCAGATGGTGAATCTTGTCGTTTTTAAGATAGGACAATCCATTGAAACCCCCAATCCAGTATTTATTGGCAGTATCTTTCACAAGGGTGGTAACGTTTCCCGTCGATTTTCCCGGATTAAGCGGGTACCTTGTAATTGTACCATCTTCTTCCCGGATCACCAGGCCCATTTCCGTACCAAAAAGTTTTGCCCCATTGTCAGGGTCCTCGTAAATATCCAAAACCGCTTCGTAATCCCTGAAACCTTTGATCTTATAAAAATCCTCACCCGTATATTTCAGTGCACCCCGGGAAGTAGGCAGTATCAGGTTGTTGTTGTGATCGCGGATGGCGCCCATGTAAAAGCGGACGCCGGGATAAATGTCTCTGTAACCTTTTATTTTTTGGAATTCATTTCCGTTGTACCGGACAAGCCCTTCGTTGAGCGAGGCAAAGTAAAGGTTGTTGTCTTCATCTTCCACCACGGAATATATATACGGCAGGATCCCTGAATTCTTTTGAGTGAAGTTCAGGAATTTTCTGGAGATGAGTTTTGTTACACCGGTTTCGGTACCAATCCACAGATTATTTTCATTGTCAATACAGAAGGAGCTGGTGCTTTCAAATCTGCCTTTAAGGTATTTCAGCTTCTTCCCGTCAAATTGGAGAACCTTATATTGCCCTTTCGTGATGTAAAGCCGGCCACGGGAATCCCATCCCCCTATTCCCCAAAAACTTGACTCTATGGGGCATGAAGTTATGGGCACCAGGGTATCCTTTTTAACCCGGTATATGGAATCCTTGTTAATACCGTATATGTCGCCGTCAGGGGACTGAGTGATGCGCAGGGCCATTCTGCGGTGCGGTTTCCAGTAGTGATGAAGCCGGTCTTCGTGGAGGTAATATATGCCGTCTGCCCGGGCGTCAAAGTAGAGGCGGTCTTTTTGTCTGTCATAGAAGATGGATCGGATCCTGAGGCTGTCCGGTATCAGCCCCGGATCATTGATAAAGGAATAATTCCCGTTTTTGAACCGGACGAGTTCGTCTGTGGATTTTAAGACGGCCCAAAGTGCATTATCCTTGTCCACAATGATCTTTTTCCGCCAGCTTAGATTCAGATTGGTATCCAGCTTAAATGACACGATGGTATCTTCGGTGATCTTGTTGTATCCGTTACGGGTGAGTACAAACAGGTTGTTGCTGGTATCTTCAGCCATACCTTCAATAAAGTCGGCAGATAAACCGTCGGTAACGTGGTAGTTTTTGAACTCCATGCCGTCGAAGCGGCTCAGACCGGCTTTGGTGCCAATCCACATGTAGCCTTTGGAATCCTGGTATATGGAGGTGATCTGAGACTGTGGCAGCCCGTCCTTGATGGTGTAGTGCCTGTAGCTGTATTCCTGGCTGAACACAAGATGCCCCGTGAAAAGAAGAACAATCAAAATGGAAAGCATCTTGCGTTTGCTCATACCAACAGGCCTTTGGTGGTAAAAATAATCATTACATAATAAAAAAAAGAAAGGTCGAATGGCTTCTGTTTAGGTGTTTAGGTGTAGATTAGTTTTTGGGGTTGATATTTTCCTAAAGAAAAGAATGATTTGGGTTATTTAGAAGATTTTAAATTAT
>CAYNPZ010000389.1:0-3229 GCA_964399175.1 uncultured Bacteroidales bacterium
GAAATAGAAATCCACATCTATTCCCGCCTGATCACATGCATAAAACGCATGAATATCATGGGCTCCCATACCTACCGGATAACCCTGCCTTTTTGTGTGGTCTACACACTTTTGCAACAAATCGGTATCACCGCTTTGGGCCCACCTGTCACCCGTAGCCCCGAAAATCTGAATAATATCCACGCCCATATCAATGGCCTGGTCAATATTGGCATATAGATCCTCCTTGGTGGGTTTGGCCTGGATCATCGTTTGCAGATTACTGCCAAACATTTTTTTATAACGGTTAATAAGGGATTGCTGTTCGAGCGTACAGACATTCATGGTATTGACACCGGCCTTTTCTGCCAGCATAAGGGTTTCAAACACTTTCTTTTCCGTATTATAGGCCTTGAAAAGCTGGGAAGCATACTGAAGATCCCTGGCATGGGCCCATCCACCAATCAGATTGCATCCCATAATCAGCCTGCTGACCTTTTGATCACCACCCAGACTTCCGTGCGGAATTTGTCCTTCTAATTCATTAAGCGATTTCTGATTCAGGGTTATGGTTCCTCCGGATATGGCGTCGGTCTTCCCGTATTCCTTATTGCTCATGAAAGCCCAGGCAAATCCTCCGAGGAATGGCAGAAATGCCAGATGCTTCAGCATATCGCGCCGGCTTTTTGACCCTTCAGCTCCCGCAGAAGCAGTAGCAGGCCCAGGACTCTTGCTGCGTTTTAAAACAGGTAAAGAAATCCGCAACCCAATTCTCTTGAGAAGGCTCCAAAGGCCAATGTTTAATGTTTTTGGAAAAAGGGCAAGGGCAACAAGGGCCATAAGTTCAATGAAGTTCTTGTTAACTACCAAATAATGGCCTTCTTGTGGAACACCAAAATTGAATCCCGCAAACGGTGGGTAAGCAATATAATAGAAAAAAAGCAATAAAATTCCTGCATATACTGCGGTACGGGCAAAAAAACCAAGGAACAAACCCAGGCCGATAAGAATCAGCCCCCAGATGTTAAGGATGTTCACCACTTCAAGCACCAAAGGTTGTGAAGCCATCCATTGAAAAACTCCGGAAAGGAATCCTTGCGAACCGGTTAGAAAGCTTTCTGCCGACCAGTTGGGATCCAATAATTTTACAATGCCTTCATAAAGGAAATGCCATCCGATAAGAATACGCAAAATAATGAAACCCCATTGCTGAGGATTTGTTAAATGACTGGAATTCTGCTTTGTGGTCATATCATCAAATTTTTTGGAAATATATAAAAATTGCTCATTTTTCCAAAATCCAGATGAGGCATTCATTTAAACTACATACGATTTAGAATTGGTAAAAATTATCATGCGCATATATTCTGTTTCTTCAAAAAGGAAAATTTTCCCTAAGGAGGGAACAATTTGTATCATTCAGGAAATATTTATATTTTAGATGACGCAATTCTTCAAATAAAATGCTCCATTGTATGAAGTTCATTAACTATAAATCCAAAAACTCATAAACTATGAATCATTCCCGAAGAAATTTCATCAAAAAATCGCTCACCGGCATGGCAGGACTTGGTCTGGCCTCAACCATTCCGGGTAGCCTGCATGCTATGAGACCAAAAGTCTCTGCCAACGATACGCTGAATGTCGGACTGATCGGCTGTAAAGGCATGGGATACGCTGACCTCAGCGATCACCTTAAAGTCCCCGGTGTCCGGTGTGTAGCACTCTGCGATGTAGATCAAAACATACTGGAATCCCGGGCTGCCGATGTAGAGAAAAGAACTGGCGAAAAACCCAAACTCTACAAAGATTTCAGGCGGCTGATTGAGCAAAAAGACATCGATATCGTGATCATTGGCACTCCGGATCACTGGCATTGTCTGCCCATGGTAACGGCCTGCCAGGAAGGTAAAGATGTATACGTGGAAAAGCCCCTGGCCAACTCCATTGAAGAATGCAACATCATGGCCGAAGCCGCCAGAAAATACAACCGGGTGGTCCAGGTGGGTCAGCAGCAGAGGAGCGGCAACCACTGGAAGGAAGCCATCAAAATGGTTCAGGATGGCCGTTTGGGCAAGATCAGAAAAGTACATTTCTGGTGTAATTTCTTTTATGGCGCCGGACCTATGGCTAAACCCAACAAACCCGTCCCCGAGGGTGTGGATTATGATTTCTGGCTCGGACCTGCTCCAAAGCGTCCATTCAACCCAAACAGATTCCATGGCTCATGGAGGATGTTCTGGGATTATGGCGGTGGACTACAGACAGACTGGGGTGTGCATCTGGTTGATATGGGCCTTTGGGCACTCAATATTAACAGGCCGCCCAAATCTGTGACTGCAATGGGTGGTAATTTTGCTTCAGGCGATCATGCGTGTGAAACTGCCGACACACAAACCACCATGTATGAATTCGATGACTTCCACCTGACATGGGAACACAACGGAGGGATCCAGACCGGTCCTTACAACAGAAATTACGGCATCGCTTTCATCGGAAATAAAGGAACCATTGTGGCCGACCGGAGCAACTGGGTTCTGAACCCGGAAGAACAGGACGGAAAGAAAAGAATGAAAGAGGTGCCGAAGCACGAAAGCGATGGCAAATCACACATAAACCATGTGGAGAATTTCATTGACTGCGTTAAAACCAGGGAAAAACCTGCCTGCGATATTGAAACAGGAAGAAGGGCAGCTCTGTTTACGCATTTAGGAAACATTGCCTATCTCTCAGGCAAGAAGCTTTATTACGACGAAGAGAAAAACGAATTCCCCTACAATCCTGAAGCAAATGACTATCTCGTCCCTGAATACAGGGATCCGTGGGAATTGCCAAAAATATGATATATTTGGCCATCACATAATGTTGAACCTAAATAAAAAATTATGATCAGCAAGTATCTAAAAAATTGTTTAGCCTCTTTAATGGTTTTCTCATTCTTTATTGGAGTAAGTTGTGCCCAGGAAAAGACTCCAGAATCCACCGAAATCTGGGAACCTCAGCCTCGTAAAGTAGAACCGGGATGGGGAAATAAGCCTCCATCGGATGCCATCGTCTTGTTTGATGGCGAAGATCTGTCCGAATGGGAGCATCCGGATGGCAGTGCTGCAAAATGGAACGTTCACGATGGTATGGTAACGGTAAAGCCGGGAGCTGGTACCATCCAAACCAAAAAAGAATTCAGTGACATTCAGTTGCACATCGAATTCAAATGCCCCGAAGATGACCATGATGAAGGTCAGGGAAAAGG
>CAYNPZ010000390.1:0-611 GCA_964399175.1 uncultured Bacteroidales bacterium
TTTTAAATTATTGCGTCTCATATTTTAAATTTTTATGTATCTCACAAATAAGTAATTAAAATTGTACATTAATGCCTATTGAATATGTTCTAGGTAGAGGATATGGATTATAGGCACCTGCCAGGTTGCTTTCACCGTGCCAGTTCATTTCAGGATTATATCCATTCCAGTCCGTCCATGTATATACATTATTGATCATAAACTCAATATTTGCTCTATTTATAAAATTAATATTTTCCACTGGAATATTATACCCCACTACAACATTACTTAATTTGATGAAGGAAGCATCTTGAACAGTAAAAGAATTAACATGACTTCCACTATATTCGTGTGGGAAGAAGTGGCTCGGATATTCAGCATCTGGATTTGACGGTGTCCATCGATTTTCCCAGGTTTCAACCAACCTGTTCCGAGGCTCAGAAATGGGATAAATAGATGTTAATATATCATTATCAATTAAATCTCTTCCCTGAATACCACGAATAAAGAAACTCAGATTAAAATTTTTATAATTGAATTCATTTGTCATACCAAATGTATATTCGGGAAAAGGATCTCCCAGAATTACCTTGTCCTCCTCATTGATTATCTTATCGTTGTTTTGATCC
>CAYNPZ010000390.1:621-3214 GCA_964399175.1 uncultured Bacteroidales bacterium
CTTAAATTTTGGATACCCCGGCTTAGCATTAGGTTGGGCTGAATTTGTCGGATCTTCTCCTTCCTGCCACATGCCAACAACTTCATGGCCATAATAGGATTCCATTGTTTCTCCCTCTCTGATGATGGCCATTGAAGGTGTATGTCCTATCCCCCCGTGAACAATTTCAGATACAGGACCAAGGTCTTTCACTGTGTTCTCTATATGTGAAAAATTCAAGGAAGTATTCCAGGTAAAATCCCCTCCAACAATGTTGGCTGTTCGTATGGAAGCTTCTATCCCTTTATTTTCCATTTCTCCAATATTATCAAGAAAGCTGCCAAAGCCTGATGATGAGGGTACTGGTACTGAATACAACATATCTGTGGTACGTTTTATAAAATAATCAAAATCACCTGATATTCTTCCATCAAATAATCCCAAATTCAATCCTACGTTAAGTTGGCTCGTCCCTTCCCATCTTAATTCCGGATTTGGAATTCGAGACTGTACCATTGTTGGTTTGGGTGCATTGTTAATAACAGTGGCTCCTGCACTTTGAAATGTGGATAGAGAGTTATAATTCCCTATAGCTTGATTACCGGTGATACCATAACTGGTACGCAATTTAAGGTTGCTAATCACCTCAGACTGGGCAAGAAAATTTTCCTCACTCACCCGCCAGGCAAAAGAACCTGAAGGAAAATAGGCAAATTTATTTTCTTCTCCAAATCTGGAAGAACCATCCCCTCTAAAATTAAAAGTGAACAGATATTTATCGGCATAAGTATAATTTATGCGGCCTAAATAAGATAATAAGGCATGATCGCTATACCAAGTATTTAAGTTATCCCGGTCATCATTTCCCATTCCAAGATTATAAGTTTTAGCCAAATCGGTAGGAAAGCCACTAATATGGGTTGAAAGGTGGTTATTTTGAAAATTTTCATAAGTTGTGCCACCCAATACCTCTATTTCGTGGGATCCAAAACTTTTATTATAGTTAGCCGTAATTTCTCCCAGATAATATTGGCTATTGCCTTTATCCACGTCCGCGATTCCGTCTTGTTGTCTTCCCATGTAAGTCTGGGTAGATTCGTAGATATCCTCGGTGTCATTACTCCGATCCGCGTTTACTCTGAGTTGTACTGAGAATGCTGAGGTAAAATTATATTCACCAAATGCATTAACACCAACTTCATCATCGGTACTCTTATGGAAATGACCCTCCAATATATTCATAGGATTCGCTAATGCTACATATGGATCAATGGGATAAATCCCTTCTTCGGTTTTTTCTGCGGGTACAATAGGAGAAAATTCCAGGGCGCCATTGGTTACACCTGCCTGTTGATTGGTTATCCCTTCGGATTTCATAATATTTCTTTTCCGGTGAGAGGGGGTAATATTCACTCCGAACGAAAAATTTTCTCTCTGTTGCCGGAGATTTACACGTGCCTGATATCTTTTGAGATCTGAGTTTTTAATAAGACCTTCTTCATTATAATAATTCAGAGAAACCATATATGACCCATTATCATCTCCGCCATTAAAAGATAAATTATGATCTTGCCTCAAACCTGTTCTGAAAATATGTTCCTGCCAGTCCGTTCCTTCTCCAATTGCACTGATTTCATCCTGGGAAAATTCAGGAGTTTTGCCATGCGCTTCATCTATTTCATTCATGGCCCTCATATACTCCTCTCCATTCAGTGTCTCTACTTTTTTAGAAAGGGTACCTAATCCGGTTTTTAAATTATAATTAACTTTCAAGCCACCTTCTTTTGTACCCTCCTTCGTAGTAATAATAATTACACCATTTGAAGCTCTCGATCCATAAATTGCTGTTGCAGAAGGACCTTTCAGGATTTCTATGGACTCAATATCGTTTGGATTAACGTCCTTTTGACGAGGTACTCCATCTACTACATACAAAGGCTCATTTCCTGATGATATTGAATTCATACCTCTGATTCGAACCTTCAAATCGCTTCCAGGCTTACCACTAACCTGGGAAATTACAGCGCCTGAAACTTTGCCTTGCAATCTTTCATTAGCCGAACTGTACATTCCTTTTTGAAGTCATAGAGCCAGTAAGATCTCGTTTTGCCCGGGTTCCATACCCCACAGCAACAACTTCTTCCAACTCAGTAACCGCCTGTTCCATCTCCACATCGATCTGCTGCTGACCTTCAATGTCAATAGTTACTTCCTGATATCCAACAAAAGAAAATACCAGGGTAGCATCGGTAGGGGCTTCAAGAGTGTAGTTACCCTCCATATCTGTTGTGGTACCAATTGTAGTACCCTGAACCACTATGTTCACTCCGGGTAGCGGATCTCCGGTCTGGGCGTCAGTAACCGTTCCGCTGACCTCAATTTCCTGTTGCCGGGAGGCTTCAACCGCGGATTCATTATCCTGAACTGCTTCTGAAGCGGAAGGAAATATGACGATGTCCTTTTCCATCACCTTGTAGGTGAGTTCCGTTCCATTTAAAAGCTGTGGCAATACTTCGTGAATGGTTTTACCCTCGAAATTCAGAGAGACCTTCTTCTGAGTCTTTTCCAGGTCTACATTCTTATAAAAGAAATCGAACTCAGACTGATCCTGGAT
>CAYNPZ010000391.1:0-3208 GCA_964399175.1 uncultured Bacteroidales bacterium
TTAACTTTTTTACTCATGATTCTTTAATTTTTCATTATACATAGTTAGATTTTAGGGCAGGGCCAGTTTCGTCACTACCGGTTCCTGCTTTTCCAATTGATAAAATTTGTTTGACAAGTTTGTTTCATACACAATGGGTTTTTAAGGTTCGGGGTTAATTATTACTTTGTTTTCTTTGATCACATATTTCACTGGACGTGCAGTAGCAACGATATTCAATGCATACTCCACGTCTTTGCGGATATCCAATTTCCCGGAAAACTCAACTGTTTGGAGATCCTCATCGAGCATTATATTGATATCGTAAATCCGGGAAAGCTCTTGTGTAATGTTTCGCAGGCTTCCTTCCTTAATATATAGATACCCCTCCTTCCAGGATGTATAATGCCTGACATCCACATTATCTTTTACTATGGATCGATTGTCTGTTTCATAAACCACCCGTTGAGAAGAGGTCAATTCCATTTTATCACAAAACAGCGGGAATCCCTTTTTACGCACCTGGACTTTCCCTTTCACCACAACGGTTTTTATGCTTGCCTCCTCTGGGTAAGCGGTAACATTGAAGGAGGTTCCAAGTACATTGATATTCAATTCCGAGGTCTCCACCCTGAAAGGCCGCTCCTTTTCCCTCCTCACTTCAAAATAAGCCTCTCCTGCCAAATAAACCTTACGCTTGGAGTAACCAAAGGCAGAAGGATAAATAAGGCGGCTGCCGGAATTGATACGGATGTCCGTGCCGTCACTCAGGGTTATCCTGCCCGTCTTTCCCCGGGGAATCACAAGCTTGTGAATGGAATGTGGATTATGAGTAAAATCAATACGCTTCCGGGAATTGATCCGTATACTACCTCTGGAAGTATCATATCTTATCTGCGCAGTATCAGAGGGAATATGGACAACGCGGCTATCCGAAAGCATAAGGCGAGGACGGGTGGTATCGGCCATAGTAACTCTGTCGGCCAGGTAGTTTTCCGGATTCCATCGGGACCTAGAAGATATATAAAATGTACTCCCAACAGCAACCAAAAACATTAATACGGCGGCAAATTTCAGATTCCTCCCCCTGAATTTTCTCGACCTTTTGGGCTTACTCTGAGCTTTTATCCTTTTCCAGAGCTTATAAACCTCTTTATCGTCCAATCCGGGGTATTTCCCTTCGAAATAATGAATGATTTCAATCGCCTCATCCACCTCTTCTCTTTTATGAGGATTTTTTTCATAGAAATCATCAAAGAAAACATTTTCTTCTACTCCCAAAGCCCAACGAATAAAGAACAGATCATCCGCAAAATCTTCCACCGTATAGTTTAAATAGGTTTTCATTAAAAATTATTTCTATTTATTTTTAAAGAGAGTAAAATACCCCTTTTTGTATTCAATCAGTTTGGATATTTATCCAATCTATTCAATGAGTCGGACTTCCCGGTAAAACTCCCTCATTTTCCGAATAGATCTGTATATAAGTGTTCGTGCCGACTGATAGTTCATATCTAAGATTTTGCAAATCTCATCATAATCCATTTTCATGTAATACCGGAGATAGATGATCCTTTCCTGCTTTCTTGAAAGCTGACAGAGAATTTGTCTGATCCGTTTTTTTCTGCTATAGGCCATCTCATCATTTTCAACGCTTTCAATAAAATTTAAAGAGTCATCCGTGATCCTCTGTGCATATGCTTCACCAAAATCAACATTTGCCCCGTTGATAGCCCCTTCGCGCAATACCCGGCTCAAATTGTTACGGAAGGAAGTAAAAAGGTAAACCGGCACATTGTCGATCTCATCCAGCTTACCACGGTTATTTAAGAGCCAGACAAACAGATCCTGAATGCAATCCTTTATGACCTCTTTTTGCCGGGTGAAAGTCAAGCCCCAGGAATACAAGTCATTTACATGTTTATAATAAAGCATGGCTACATAATCCTCGTCTTTACTGAAGTAGTCCCTTTCTTGATATTTATCACCGGTGTCGCCCATAAAATGGCTTTATACGGTTTTTATCGTTCAAGGAATCGGGAGAAGGTCTTCACGATGATCTTATTCTTCTTCCTTAAATTTATAATAATATGAGTAAAATTTACGGTTTTTGTATTCAACTTTTTTAGAAAAATTTAAAAAAATTTATATCTGTGGAAAAATAGAGCAGACAGTCAACATTTTAGACAAAATTAACAAGAGGGACAGGATTGTTATGGAATTTTTATTATGTTTAAAACCGGATTTCAACCAAAAACCATTCATAAAAAATTTTGCCATGCAAAAATTCAACCATTTGTACTTCTCAAGAGTCACCGGTATGGGTTTAACCCTTTTTTCCATTGCCTCGCTGCAAAATGAAGCTGTGGGGGCAGTCAATACCCAAAAAACAGACAATGATAAACCCAACATCATTTACATCCTGGCCGATGATCTTGGCTACGGCGATCTGAGCTGCTACGGACAGGAAAAATTTGAAACGCCCAATATTGACCGCCTTGCAGAGGAAGGGATGAAGTTCCTGCAGCATTATTCGGGGAGCACAGTTAGTGCACCCTCCCGCTCAGTCCTGATGACCGGCCGTCACACAGGGCATACCCAGATCAGGGGCAACCAGGAGGTTCAGCCTGAAGGCCAGGCGCCGCTTGCAGGCTCTGTAGTAACCGTTGCTGAAATGCTGAAAGATGCAGGTTATGCTACCGGTGCCTATGGCAAATGGGGACTGGGCTTTCCGGGCTCCGAAGGTGATCCCAACAATCAGGGGTTTGACGAATTTTATGGATACAACTGTCAACGGTATGCCCATCGTTATTTCCCCCCCTCATCTGTGGCACAATCAGGAAAAAATCAACCTGGAGAATGACGGCACCGAACGGATCACCTATGCACCCGACCTGATCCAGGAGGAAGCCCTTCGTTTCATTGAAAAGAATCAAAATGAACCCTTCTTTCTTTACCTTCCTAACACCATTCCACATGCCGAGCTTGCCGTCCCTGATGACAATATCATGGCTGAATTCAGGGGAAAATTCCCCGAAGAACCATACAGCCGCAACGATTACGGACCAAACTTCAATTATGGGGGCTACTGCTCGGTGGAGAATCCAAGGGCTGTTTTTGCAGCCATGGTCACCCGGCTGGATCAGTATGTAGGGGAAATAAGCAACAAGATCAAAGCGCTTGGCCTTGATGAAAATACAGTGATCATGTTCACCAGCGACAACGGACC
>CAYNPZ010000392.1:0-3205 GCA_964399175.1 uncultured Bacteroidales bacterium
CGCTGTGATGCCATTTATTTCAGTTTCTTATATCTATTTTTCTAATTTATATCGGGTTACCTTCTAAAAACCCTTCAACCCGGCAATTATTTAGAATAAGGCCGTTTTATTGGATGATTAAACAGAATTTATGTATCTTTGCTCACTTTCAGAGAAAGTTCTGCAAATAATAAAGTCATAATTCATGTCAAACCATAAAACCAAACAGCAGATGACTAAGGATCTTTTATCTCCACACGGGGGCTGTGGCTTAATAAACCGTATCATTCCCGAACTGGAAAGAGAAAACCTCGCCAATAAGGCCAAAAACTACAATGTGTATAATATCAGTGATGCTGATCTTTCTGTTTTTTACAGAATAGCCGACGGGGCCTTGTCTCCGCTTACCGGCCCCATGAACCAGGATGAATTTAACCAGGTGCTCGATGAAGAAGTGATTGAAAGAAACGGGCAGAAGTATGCCTGGAGCATCCCCCTGGCTTTCCCCATTCATAAAGCAGAAGCAGATAAGATGAATAAAGGGGAAACATTAGCCGTGGAAAATGAAAAGGGGGAATTTATCGGAACTTTGGAGATTACCGATATTTATCCTTTTGATAAGGAAAAATACAACAAAACCGTTTACGGAACCAACCGGAATGATCATCCGGGTGCACGGATCTTCAATAAAGATCCCAGGGACTATCTGCTCGGAGGTAACATCTGGGCTTTTCCTCAGCCTAAAGATCCCAGTTTCGGCCAGTATATGCTTACTCCTACTGAAACCCGAAATCTTTTCAGCAAAAGGGGATGGGAGAAAATCGTTGCATTCCAGACCCGCAATGCCTTGCACCGGGCTCACGAATATGCCATGGTGTATGCCGCTGAACAGCTCACCCGTGAGGGTTATTTCACCGGAACTGTTCTGAATCCTTTGGTTGGCGCCACAAAGTCGGACGACATCCCTGCTGATGTGCGCATGCGAACCTACGAAGCCCTTATTGAAGGCCGCTGGATCGGTTATGGCGATAAGGACGAGGAGCTGTGGCAAAACAGGGGTTATGACCTGGATGATGAGATGCTTCTTATCGGACTGGACATGAAGATGTTCTATGCCGGACCCAAAGAAGCAGTGATGCATTCCATTTACCGGCAAAATTACGGCTTCACCAACATTGTGATCGGCCGAAAGCATGCAGATGCACCATTTGATGACGGAACACCCATCTGGGGAGATTTCGATGCCCACCATAAGTTCGATGAGTTGAATGGCAATCTGGAAATCGAACCTGTAAAAGTGGGATTTGCAGCCTTCTTCAAAGAATTAAACAGGGTAGCTCTGATCAGTGAATTCCAGCCCAAAGGGTACCAGTCGGTCTCCATCAGTGGAAAAGAAGTGAGGAGAAAGCTGAAGAACGGGGAAGATGTGGATGAACGGATACTCAGAAAGCCTGTAGGAGATATTCTGAAAGCCTACCTGACTTCAAAGGATGAAGATGAAAACACAGCGGGAAAGAAGAAAAGCACCAATGTGGTATGGCACGATACGGTGATCACCAAGCAGGAGCGGGAAAAGAAGAACGGCCATAAAGGCGTGGTGCTGTGGTTGACCGGTCTGTCTGGCTGCGGGAAATCGACTATTGCCAATGAGCTGGAGAAGAAGCTTTTCGACTTGAATACCAACGTATTCATCCTGGACGGCGACAATGTGCGCCATGGACTGAACGGCGATCTGGGATTCTCCCCTGAAGACCGCGAGGAAAATATCCGCAGGATAGGGGAGGTGGCCCATCTTTATGCTGAAGCAGGCGTTATCACCATCACCTCATTCATTTCACCCTACCGTAAAGACCGGGACAGGGCCCGAAACCTGAATGAAAAGGGTGATTTTATTGAAGTGCACGTCACCGCTCCCCTTTCTATCTGCGAGGGAAGAGATCCCAAAGGCTTGTATAAGAAAGCCAGAAACGGCACAATCCCTGAATTTACCGGAATCTCAGCGCCCTACGAAGAACCTGAGAACCCCGAGATCACCCTCGAGACGGATAAACTGAACGTTCAGGAATCGGTGGACAAGATTATCGGTTATTTTAAAAAGAATGGAGTGTTGTTTTAAAATACCTACAGGTTATTGATTTGCAATGAACGTAGGGACGCACGGCTGTGCGGCCCTGCGGGTTTTATATAAACCTTTTTCTTGAGATTCTATAATTCATAAATAAAGCACCAATTATCAAATCTCAAATCACAAACAAATACCCTGCCTCGCCGTCAGGCAGGCAATAATCAATACTAAATGATCTAAATACCCCGGGTTAAGGCCTTTATGACTGTAGCCCTGGGTGTTTTGAAATTCGATAATTGAAGTTTGAATATTATTTGTTATTTGAAAATTGATAATTGGTGCTTTATAATAATTGGTGCTTTTTTTATCTTCCTCTCCTCTTTTATCGCTCTTATATCCCCAGTTTCCTTCGGGCCTTTTCAATGATTTGATCATGGTCGAAAGCCAGCGGTGGCAGATCGTTGATATCGAACCAATCCACATTTCTGGCATCCGAACCGGCCATGGCCGTTGTTTTTTCAGAATCCACAAAGCCATAATATACGATGGAGATCGTTCTTCCCCGCGGATCTCTTCCCGGTTTACCGAACGCACGGAATTGTCGGAGTTTTATGTCAGTGATGCCGGTTTCTTCCTTTAATTCCCTGTAGGCAGCATCGGGCAGGTTTTCGTCTATTTCCACAAAACCTCCCGGCAAGGCCCATGATTTTTCAAATGGAGGTCTGTCCCTCTGGATCAGCATCAGCCAAACATGTTCATTTTCTATCGAAAACACCAGACAGTCAACCGTTACCGCCGGCCTGGGATATTCATACGTGTAACTCATAATCATTCGATTGTCATTCATAGTCATTCATTGTAATTGGTAGAAATATTTTCCCAATTTTATCCTTGCCCCACATGCTGACTGTAAATTTCCTCTTCTTAGCCTTAACCTTAGCCTTAATTTAACAATTTTACCATATAAAACCGTACCTACAAATACCTTACTGTTAATTCTCTGATCTTCGCCTTAGCCTCATTCAATCCCGCCTCCACTTAGTTCCGGCGGGCAGGCACTCAATCATCCAATCACTCAATCATTCACTCACTCTCTTCACCACCCGCAACCAGTGCGTGTACTTTTTCATCTCCCTGTTGTAAATCCCCTGCTGGTCGATC
>CAYNPZ010000393.1:0-3200 GCA_964399175.1 uncultured Bacteroidales bacterium
AGGGTTTTGTTCAATGATGCCTGCTATCTACATTTCAGCCATCAGTTCATTATAACCATCATAAACTTCAGGATATGCAATCCGTGGCCTCTGCAATAAGTGAACCATTATGCCCAACTCACGGGCTGCTTTAACTTTTTCCAACAGCCCGCCTTCTGTTCCTGTATCCTTGGTAACCAAATGGTCTGTTCCATATTCGATCATAAGCGCTTTGTTTGTTTCCTGAGTCAGGGGGCCTTTAACGGCAATTATCTGATGAAGCTTCAGTCCTGCAGCAGTACACCGGGCAAGGCTATCTGGGTGAGGCAACACACGGGCCGTTAGCCGTTCGACATCCACAACCGAAAAGCGGTATAGGTTTTTGGAACCTATTGTCAGGAGAATATTTCCTTTGGTTTGTGACAAATGGGCTGTTATTTGCTCATAGTTCTCATAATATTGAGCCTGTTTCAACGCAATACTTTTTCGCTCAAAACGTAGGTATCTGATTCCTTCTATCCGACAGGCTTCCATGGCATTTCGCGAAACGTTTTCGGCAAAGGGGTGGCTGGCATCAATAGCACATTCCACCTTATAATCCTTTATCAGATCTTGCATATCGGATGTTTCAAGCTTTTGTTGAACCACTTGAACAGATTTGCTTTTTACATAGTCAATCCCGTAAGCTGTAGTAGCTGAAACCATTACACTTTTCTGCCGATCGAGCAGCAAATCCGCTATTTTAACCGCATCACTCGTACCTCCAATAATCCAGATCATATCTTATAACCTCTTATAGTAACCATTTTCCCCTTAATAACCTTCGTCTGTGAGTTGCCGATGATCAATGTAGTAAACATATCGATGTGCTGTTCCATAAGATGAGAGAGATCAGTGATCATGACTTCCTGCTGCTCCCGCATGGCATTTTTTACAATACCCACAGGGGTTTCCGGTTTTTGGTATTCCAGCAGAATATCCACAGCCATATTGAGATGCTGAACGCGCTTTTTGCTTCGGGGGTTGTAGACACTAATTACAAAGTCTCCCATTGCTGCAGCATGCAATCGTTTAACAATCATTTCCCAGGGTGTGAGCAGATTGCTAAGGCTCACCACCACAAAATCGTTCATGAGGGGTGCCCCCAACAGGGAAGCCGCTGATGATGCTGCGCTTATCCCCGGAACAACCTCCACGGGTATATCCGGTTGATCATTGGCCGCCAGTTCCAGCATTATACCGGCCATGCCGTATATTCCCGGATCGCCGCTGCTGATCAAACTGACTGTTTTGCCATTACAAGCCTGCTTTAATACTTCCCTGCATCGCTCTACCTCCTTCATCATGCCTGAGGATATAAATTCCTTGTTTGGCATAAGGGGCTGAACCAAATCTACATAAGTCTTGTAACCCACAACAACGTCACTTCGCTCCATGGCTTCCATAGCCATTGGACAAACATACTCCTGATCGCCAGGTCCTATACCTGTAACAAATATTTTTCCTTCCATCAAGTTTTCTGATTATGCTGTTCAAAAACTGAGATGGTCACTCCATCCTGTATTTTCTTTTCTATTATGAATCTTCCCGATTCCCCCGCTGCAATATAAGCCGAGGCAGCACTGACCGAGGCCACCCCGGTTTTTGACCTTACAAAATCAGAACCCTGAAAAAGATGATCCACTTTCTGAAGTGCCCGGGCAGAGTAAAATTTCAGCGAGCAATAAAGCTTTTCAGCGGCTTTGTGCAGTGCATCCTCCTTTTCCTTCAGATCAATGGAAGCAATGGTATAGATGCTTCTCATATCAATGTTATGGTGGCTGCACAGATGAACAATAAAGTCCATCATTTTTTCAGGCGCCACGCCCTTCTGGCAACCTATACCCAGGATGATATTTTCGGGTATCAGCTTGACAAAAGGCTTCTTTTCGTATACAGAGGACCGGTTGGTCACAATGATCTTTCCTGCAGGGTTATCCCCGGATTCCAGTTTCACTATATCGTCCAGAATCCCAAACTCATCGACCACCCGCACGTCTTCCCAGTTGATGATCATGGCAGTAATCCTTTTGGCATCTTCCATCGAATCGATGAGCAACCCTTTGGACTGAGCCAGGGTATCCACTGAGGGCAGTCCGTTTACATCGGAGGCAGTAGTGATCACCGGGTTTGCCGATAAATATGCGGCAATTTTCAGGGTTAAGGCATTCCCTCCGCCCAGATGACCTGAAAGCAAGCTGATCACGTTTGTGCCTTTTTCATCTATGACGAGAATTGCCGGGTCGGTTGTTTTATCCCTGATCCACGGAGCAATGCTTCGTACTGCTATTCCGCTGGCCATGATAAAAACCAATGCCTGATGTTTGTAGAAGATCTGACCGCAAAAATCCGTCAAACTGCCTTCTATCGGTACAAACCCTTGCCGGTTCCACTTCGGCAGGGTATAACAGGTGCTATCCCCCAGGAAACCTGAGAGTTTCGAGGCCATTTCAATTCCCTGTTTGCTCAGCGCAATGATCCCGGTCATGACTTTTTGCCTTTTCTGTAACCGTGGGTAAAATGATGAGCATACAACAATGAGTTCTGATAATTCGAGCCAAGAAAATCCCCAACCAGAATCATTGCTGTTTTGGTTATATTTGATGATCTAACAGCCTCCGCAATACTGGCCAGTGTTCCTGTGACGATCTTCTCATCGGGCCAGCTTGTCCGCTGCACTACAGCCACAGGAGTGGAAGAAGGATAATGCTGCAGTAACTTTTCCACCAGTTTATCGATCATCTGAACGGTTAAAAATATGGCCATGGAAGATTGATGAACTGCCAGCTTATCAATTTGTTCCAGTTCCGGAACAGGAGTTCGTCCCTCCATACGGGTGCAGATAACTGTTTGGGAGACACCCGGAACAGTAAATTCTTTTTTCAGTGCCGCTGCGGATGCAACGAAAGCGCTTACACCCGGAATAACCTCATAAGCTATTCCCAGCTTGTCCAGCTCCTCCATTTGCTCCCGGATGGAGCCATATATGGACGGATCACCCGTATGAACCCGCGCAACATTTTTGTCTTTTGCATGGGCATTCCTGATGGTCTCCATAATTTCATCCAGATCCATGGAAGCGCTGTTTAATACTCCAGAACCGGCTTTTCTGTCTTCAATCACCGCTTTTGGGACCAATGAACCGGCATAAATGATAACATCGGCCTGCCGAACAGCTTTTT
>CAYNPZ010000394.1:0-3180 GCA_964399175.1 uncultured Bacteroidales bacterium
TTTAAATAATCCCGTTTTGTGAAGGCAAGACGGGATTTTTTTTATTTTTACATCCTATGAAAAAACTTGTTTTAACCTGTTTTATCATTATTTATACTATTTTTCCGATATTTTCCCAAAATCAGGAAGATACTACCCAACTGCCGGAAATTTATTCCTGGAGTGTCGATTCTATAGGTCAGATTTCCCGCTATCTCATAGATACCAGCCTCTACAACAGCCACGATTTTAATCCCGGAGTAGGCCATATTAACCTGGGTCACCTGGGATCGCCGATCCAATATAATGGCTTTTTTGAGAGAGAGCATACCGATTTTCTCTTTTCAAGACCCTATAAGGATTATTTTCGAAGTAATGACAACACCCATTATTTCAAAACCCAAACTCCTTATACTTTACTTAAATACGCCACCGGCGGACAGCAGGATACCGAAGCCAGGCTTTGGGTCAGACACACCCAGAATATCAATGAAGCATTGAACCTCGGATTGGATATAAGTTTGATAGGCTCCAAAAGGTTCTACGAAAATGAACGTAGCCTGAAAGGACGATATCTTAATTTTTTCGGGAGTTTTGACGAAAATGCTTATTCCCTGTATACCAATGTTAACCTGAACAAAGTGTTGTACAAGGAACTGGGAGGTATAGTCAGCAAGAGTGATTTTGAAGTCATTGACCAGCGTTATATTCCCGGAAAACTGGAGGGTTCAAATTCTACTTTAAAAGACCAGTCTTTTAACATCATTCAAAAGCTTTCTCTTAAAGAAACAAGTTTTTCTGAATTGGATGTATTTGAAAAGCTGGGTGAACGTGAAACCTTCCAGAAATCTCAGCCCGCAGAAAAGCAGGATACCCTGGAAAATGGATCACCCGGAACTCCCCGGCCTAATGCCAATCAGCCAGATACCTCGCAATCCGATACTTTGCCTGAAAAGGCTGTGATAAAGAAAGATTCTACCCGTTTTTATGCCTACCACCGCCTGACTTACGCCCCCAATGAAAAACGATATGAACACGATAATCCTCTCGCTCAATTTTACAGCAAATATCCGATATACATGGATTCCAGCAAAACAAGAGACAGAGCAAGGCAAAGAAGCCTAAGAAACCGGTTCAGACTTGTTTATTCAAATCCATTTCTTACAGGACATGCCGGCATAGATTACAACATCCTAAGTTATTCCCATACCTATCCCTATCAGCCTTCCGATACGGCCAAAGATTACGACAGGCTGGTAACACGTAATTATAATAATTTCTCCCTTAATGCCGGATGGAAATTTCAGACAGACAGTATCTTTGAACTATGGGCCCAGGGAAAATATTACCTGACGGGTTTCAAAGGAGGTGATTTTAACCTGAAAGGTGGCCTTTCTCTAATGGTGGGTGGCAACGAACTTTCCGTTGAAGCGGATTATCATTATCGAGAACCGGATTATTTTTATCAGCATTACAATTCCAACCATTTCAGATGGAATAATGACCTCCCCAAGATAAGCAAATTAGAACTTGGCGGACATTTCGACATTAGAGATATTAAGACCAGGATTTCTCTGAAACCCGCGGTAATTCATAATTATACCTACCTGGATACCAGCGCACAACCTGCGCAATATCCGCAGAATCTGGAAATAATTTCAGCTTCAGTTATAAAGAACTTTACCTTTTGGAAATTCCATTCAAGAAATAAATTGGTATTTCAGTATACCGATCAATACGATTTACTGGGAATACCTAAATTATACCTGCATCACAGGTTTGCATTCAGGCACAGGTTTCATTTCAGTATTACAGGAGGAAATCTTTATACCCAGCTCGGATGGTCGGTTTACTATTATCCTTCCTATTATGCAGATGACTACATGCCTGCTCTCGGACTATATTACAGGCAAAGAAGTGAAAAAGTGGGAAATGAACCTTTATTTAATCTTTTTGTCAATTTCAGGATAAAACGATTGAATCTATTTGCTAAGTTATATCACCTGAACAGCTTTATTATGGAAAGAGATTACTATACTGCCCCAATGTATCCTATGTCGCCAATGATGGTAAAATTCGGAGTATCATGGTCTTTTTATGATTAATTTTTTTCTTAAATTTATTTATATAAGTAAATATTCTTTTAAGTTTGTGTCGTTGTTATTAAAAATCAACGGATTTGACTGATTATCATATTTATATCAGAAAGGCTGTCCTCTATCCTCTCTTGCTTTTCTTTTTATTACCAGCTTGCCAACAATCGGATTCAGAAGAAGGAAAGTTTGAGAACCGGTTACAGAAGATCAGACAAGAGGGGCAGTTGGTTGCTGTTACGGATTATAATTCCACCAACTATTTCATCTACAGAGGAAAGCCAATGGGGTTTCAATATGAGCTATTGAGAAAATTTGCCAATCATCTGGATGTAGAGCTTAAAATCCAGGTGAATAAGGAACTTGAAACAAGCTTTCAGCTCATGGAAGAAGGGAAATGTGATATACTTGCCTTTAATTTAGCTGTTACCGAAGCAAGGAAGAAAAGAATTGATTTTACCATACCTTATGCCCAGACAAGGCAGGTACTGGTGCAACGAAAACCGGAGAATTGGCGCCAAATGTCCGAACGGGATATAGAACGCCATCTGATAAGGAATCAACTGGAATTGAATAATAAGGTGATATACGTCAGAACAAACTCTTCATATGTAACCCGTCTGAAAAATCTTTCCGAGGAGATCGGAGGAGGAATAAGAATTATCGAGAAAGAAAATTATTCTGAAGAACAGCTTATTTCGCTTGTCGCCAGGGGTGAAATTGATTATACAGTTTGCGACGAGAATGTGGCCAAGGTAAATGCAACTTATTATCCCAATCTTGACGTGCAGACCGCCATCAGCTTTCCTCAGAATCTTGCCTGGGGTGTTCCTAAAAAAGCTGATTCGTTGTTAACGGTAGTCAATGATTGGCTTACAGACTATAAGGCAACCCTTGATTATGCTACAATATACAATAAATATTTCAAAAACAGGAAATCCGCCCTCATTCGTAAGAGCGATTATTATACAATAAGCAGCGGTAAGATCTCACCTTATGATGATCTGATCAAAAAGTACAGTGAGGAGATAGACTGGGATTGGAGACTTCTGGCTTCTCTGATCTTTCAGGAATCGCGTTTTAATCCTACAGCCAGATCATGGGCCGG
>CAYNPZ010000395.1:0-3173 GCA_964399175.1 uncultured Bacteroidales bacterium
ATCCCCGCTTCAGAAAATCATTACTGCCAAAATCAGTGAGATCCCATCCAAGCATATTGTCAACTATCTCATAACATGTATTATATTTACCTTCCCAGTCTTCAGGTTGCCAATATGCCCATGGTGGAAGTTTAAAGTTCATCTGTTCAAAAAAATCCTTTGCGCTTTTAATAACACTATTGATTTCACTTCTTTTCATTTTTTAGAAATTTTTGGGAAAAATTTAGTATTGTAAAATGGTTAAATTCTAAATTTATTGACGTGATATGTGATCTTGGTCTCTACATTTTAAAAAATCAGAATGTAAAACCATTTTTCCCAGATTTTATTTAGTACTCCCTTTGCTTTTCACGCAGTTCATCCGCAAAAAATAAGCAGTTTGGGTTGATTTTTTAACTTGAACATAGTACCGTTTTATTTGGTATGTCAATACAAACATAATGGTCATTCTTCTGAATTTTAATAGGTTACACAATCTTAAAAATCTATTTATTATTCTAGTATTTAATATTATGTAATAAAAATATACATACAACTATTTTAATATCAAATTATTTTGTGCCGGTAACCTCTTTTGAAACCAGACATAATAATAAAAATCTTTTTAAGCTGACTTAAATATAATCTTAAAATAGGTCATCTTATTTATTCATTGTTGCAAACATTCTGATAATATTCTTGGGTGGAACATTTGCCATAATATTATGTACTTGCTGGAATACATATCCGTTACTTTTGCTCCATTTATCCATTAAATTAGTAACATGATCCTCTATTTCATCAGGTGTTGCATTATCAAGAACATGCTGTGTATCGCATCCACCGCCCCAGAAACAGATTCGATTGTTATATTTGGCTGTAAGTTCTTCCGGGTCCATACCCTGGGCGCTGATCTGTACCGGATTTATCATATCCAGACCCGCATCGATCATATCCTCAAGCAGTGGCTCTATCCCTCCACAGCAATGTAATTGAACCTTTACGTTAGCCAGTTGCTTTGCCTTATTCCATAGTCGTTTATGGTAAGGTTTGATAAATTCTCTATACATTTCAGGTGAAATCATTGGTCCCTGATTGGTGCCAAGGTCGTCACCACCGAAAAGGACAATGTCTATATAAGGTCCCACTGCATTAAGCCATTTTTCTATATTTTGTTCATATATATTACAAAGTTTTTCCTGAAAACGGTGAACTGCATTAGGATACATGGCCAGGTACATAAAAAAATTCTCCGAACCAAGTAGATATTGAGGCACTTCAAACATGGCTCCTCCAAACAAACCTATTATGGCTTTATCAGTGCTTTCCCGGAGATTTTTCGCTCCCTCGGATAAACTTTTAAAGCCTTCATCATCATCAGGTAAATGCGCACCCGGATGAGGAACAGCTGCCCACATACATTCACCCAATATGCTTTCAATTTCGTTAAAATCGGCATTTTCAAAATCGATTTCTTCCCATGGATAATGGGTCTGTTCAAAATACAGGCACCCTTTCTTCTGCTGGCCCAGTTCTTTTCCCTCATCATTTACCAGAATCCAATCTTCTCCTTCTTTTTCCAGGTTTATATAGTATGGGATTTTACAGGGAGTTCCATCCGGGAGCACCCAATCCTTCCAGTGTGAGTCATCATTTAAAAATCCTCTACCCATCTCTATGGTATCTGAGCCGAACATGTCAAGTACCTGAGGTTCGATGATTGCAAGTTGCTGGATCATATCATAAACATAAATATTTCCGGAAGTAATCCCCATTTCTTCCTTCAGTCGGGCGTAGGCAATAGCCATAATCCCAGAGGACCGGTGTCCCCCAAAGTCTATGGGAATTCTGTCGGTTTCTTCGTGATTTATTGACTTTAATATACGTTCTCTAGAATTCATAATTTGAGTATTTTAATTGGATATTTAAATGTAATAAAAAGGTGTATTCATTCAAAATATTAAACCTTATAATGATTATCTTAGCGGTTTTAATAAAAGACTAAAGCATCAGTCCTACAATTGGTTCATATTTATAATGGCTCTTTCTTAATCTCTGAAATAGTGTTTCACATTTAATTTAAATCATTTCTCATTGAAGGAGGGGCATTTTTTAAATTGCTACCCCATTGTTTATTAGGTTCGGAACCCATCTCCAGTATCAGCTTTCCGCCTTTTGCAAGTTCAGAATGATAAAACCAGGGTTGTTCAATTGGCTCTCCGTTCAAAACCGCAGATTGTATATAAACATTCTCTTTGGAATTGTTCCGTGTTTCTATGACAAATGTATCTCCCCCGTAATAATCCGAATCCAGGTGGATGGTAATTTTATCAAACAGGGGACTGCCGATTTCATAAACCGGTTTTACAGCAGCTCCACCGCGCATCTCAAACAATCCCATGGAACTCATTACAAACCAGGCTCCCATCTGGCCCTGATCCTCATCTCCAAGCCACCCGTCATAGGGTGTAGCCCTATAGAATTGTTCCATAATCCTTCTTGTCCACTTCTGGGTTAGCCAGGGTTTCCCTGAATAATTGAAAAGCCAGGCAGCCTGCATATTGGGCTGATTGCCATGATTAACACCTCTTCCTCTACCGTATGTCGCCATAAAGTTCCAACGGCTTGTTCGCTCAAATCCATTGTTTAACCGGTTATTAAATTCTTTTCGGCCCATTAAATCTATCAATCCCTGAACATCATGAGGAACAAAAAAAGTGTATTGCCACGAATTACCCTCTACAAATCCTGCATGAGAAAACGGGTCAAACTCTTCTATCCATGTACCGTCTTTGTGTTTCTGGCGAACATACTTCACCTGAGGATCGAATACATTCCTGTAATATCCGGCACGCTTAATGAATTGCTGATAATCCTCTTCCTTCCCAAGGGCCCTGGCCATCTGGGCCACACACCAATCATCATAGGCATATTCCATTGTATTAGATACGGGGCCTTCTTCCACTGGTACGTATCCCAGTTCCATATAAGGAGCCAGTTGTTGATTACCCACATGTCCCCCGCAAGGATGCGATTTGCCCGGCTCTGTCTGGTTGTGTTTCATCGCTTTGTAGGCCTTATCCACATCATAATCGCGAATGCCCTTCTGATAAGCACTTACCATCAAAGGGATTTCGTGTGAGGCAACCATAATGCTGGAATATTCAATTCCGGTAGGTCCTTTCGGTAGCCAG
>CAYNPZ010000396.1:0-3163 GCA_964399175.1 uncultured Bacteroidales bacterium
AAAGTTCATTACATAGATATAAGACTCAGGGCCCATAGCTCAGTGGGTTAGAGCATCCCGATTCACCATCGGGATGGCCGTCGGTTCCCAGAAGGTAGAGTAGAGAAAAAAGGGAAAAGTTCATTACATAGATATAAGACTCAGGGCCCATAGCTCAGTGGGTTAGAGCACCTGACTCATAATCAGGTGGCCGTTGGTTCAAGTCCAACTGGGCCCACAGAAAAGCCGGTATAGAATTTTACCGGCTTTTTTAGTATCTTTATATTAATATAAAACAATGACCTCTTCCCCTGAAACAAGTACCATCCTGCCTGAAACAATTGCATCTTGAGGTCGGTCAATTGAAGGTTAAGGTCAATCATAAGAATCTTAACATACATCATTTGAGTTCCGAACTGGCCAACCGGATACTTGAGGTTGGGAACAGAAGATTAAAGGTTGCTCAAAGAAGTACAGCATGCCCGAATAGGAGCTTCAGAATCAATAAGCGGAGTCATAAAGAACATAATCTGAATTTTAAGGGGGCTCGCAAGGACACTAAAGTTGTCAAACCCAAAGCCTCAGCTGTTAAAAAGGAAAGCGGTTATCCAATAAGTAAGGTTAATGTATATTAAGCAGATTGATGCATTAGCGCTGCCTTTCTTCAGCCGTTTGTTCCCGTATGTCTTTAAATTCGCTTTCCTGTGCCCAGCCGGGGAAATCATCAGAAATTGCAAGTTCTTTTCCGATATTGAAGAAGAGCCTTAAATCCTGGTGTATTCCACCATATCTCCACAGATCGTGGATCGTGTCGGAAGGTTTATGGTACCTGCTTCTTCTGTCTTGTCTGACCTTTTCGGAATACGCTTCATCTTTATCAATATAATCATCTCCGCCCGAAGCAAATACTGACGGAACACCTTTTCTTGCCAGATTGAAATGGTCGGAACGGAAATAGTAGCCCCTTTCCGGATGGGGATCGGGTACAATCACGCGGTTTTGCTTTTCAGCATGTTTTTTAAGATACTCATCCAGTCCTGTATAACCATACCCGATCATTTCAACATCATGGGTAGGGCCATAAACATTCAATGCATCCATGTTAATACCTGCAATGGTTTTTGCAATCGGGAACAACGGATTTTCAGCATAATGTTGTGATCCGATAAGTCCCGATTCTTCTGCAGTAACTGCCAGGAAGACCACTGAGCGATCAGGCGGCTCTTCCAGGCCTGCAAAGCGTTTGCCCATAGCTATAAGTCCTGCTACGCCGGTTGCATTGTCAACGGCACCGTTGTATATTAATTCCTTCCCGTCTTTTATAACTTTTCCGAGATGGTCCCAATGCGCCATATAAATAATCGTTTCGTCCTGATGTTCGCTTCCTTCAATATATCCAGCCAGATTATAGCTCTCCAGTTGTTTAAAACTGTTGCTGAAGCTGACCGAAGCGCCAAGTCCCATCGGTTCGGGTTTAAATCCAGGTTCTTTGGCTTTTTCCATAGCCTTTTCAAGGGTTGTTCCTGCAGCGTCAAATAACTCTCTGGCTGCATCAAGATGGATCCACCCTTCGGCTTCCAGGTAGTTGTCATAACCTTCAGCTGCCCTGTACTGAGCTCCTGACCATGAATTTCTGACCACATCCCATCCGTAACCTGCCGGCTCTTCCTGGTGGACTATCAGAGCGGCTGCTGCACCCTGACGGGCAGCTTCTCTAAATTTGTATGTCCAGCGCCCGTAATACGTCATTGCTTTACCTGTAAACAATGTATCATTCCGGGTTGCAAAACCCGGATCATTGACAAGCAGAACTACCGTCTTGCCTTCAACGTCAAGGCCTTTATAGTCGTTCCAATTGTATTCCGGAGCTACTATGCCGTATCCTGCATACACAAGTTCACTGTTTTCAATATTTATATCATTTTCAGGCTGATTGGATGTGATCATCATATCCTCTTCGTATTTAAAAGAATGCAAGATTTCATCGTTCCCGGAGATTTCGAGATCAGAAAAATCAGATCCTGTAATCTCCAAAAGCGATACTGGCTGCCTGTAGCTACCATTTGCAGCAGGCTTCAGTCCTATACTTTCAAATTCAGATTCAATATATTCAACCGTCTTTCGTCCTCCGGGCGTTGCGGGTGCACGACCCTCAAATTCATCGGATGATAAAATCTGGATATGCCTTTCAATATTTTCAGCAAAAGGTTTGACCTCCTTTGGCTCCTCTTTGCAACTGTATGCCGAAAAGAAAAAAAGTATTACAAACAAATGATAAAGCAGATTTGATTTGGTTATTTTTTCTTTCATATAGCGATTGCGTTTTGATGTTGATATAAATTACCGGTTATATAAATTGATATTCCAAGTATCATACTCTTTTTGATTTAACAACACAAGGAAAAAAAGGTTTTAACAGGTGAAGCTCATTGACACTTATCGCCTTTCTATCGGATTTCGACCGGGATACGCTTCCTTCCAATTTCATGTATATTGACTTCAGGAACACCCGGGAGATCGTAAAAAAAGGGTACCGCCATTATCCGGGGTATTATTCCGGTGGAATTTCGATTCAAGGCAGCGTACCATCCAGATTCCGGTCATCTATGAATACGACATCAGCAAAAGATTTGACCTGCTGGCAGGGATAAACCGTACCATGAATTTCTGGAAAATTGAAAATTCAACACTTGTTCTTTATGATTACAGGGAAAAGGTGAGAAACGACGAAAGAGAAATCGAGAAAATGACGGGTGAAAGGATCACCGAGCCGGATGAACGCATCAGCAAAACATCCACCAACTTTCTTTTAGGCCTTACATTTTCGCCTTCATCCATGTTTGGTGTGCAGTTTCTGGCATCACCTGGATTTGAAAAACATTCACTGGTCGATGAACAGCTACATGGCACGCATTACTGGCTGACTATGATGTTAAGGCCATAAATACGGGCAAGGGTTTATCCTCTGTCTGCTTCAATTATTTTGAATTTAATTCTTGATTTCCCGGTTGAAAGGCATTTTGCTATGTAAATAATTTAAATAAATTATTTGGGTTTAAAACCTGAAATTTGGTTATTTTTGTAACAAATAGCTGGTAGTATTTACTTTTATCCGGATGCATTATTTGAATTAATTAAAATTTTAATCCTATGGAAAAGCAGTATATATGTCCGAAATGCAACG
>CAYNPZ010000397.1:0-3154 GCA_964399175.1 uncultured Bacteroidales bacterium
AAGGGCTTTCTTCGACTCTTCATATACCCGATAGATGGTAAACTGGCCATGATACATACACAATATGTTTAAATATAATTATGGAGTAAGCATAATAAAAATTTCCCGGTAAACAAAACCCGGAATTATTCCCCGTAGCGGGTATTCACCCACAAATGGGTATACCAGTACCACTGATCCCCCGATTTCGAAGGTGCCGTAATGGTATACAAGGTCCGTCGCGTCCGGAGCGCTTCACTGGCCCGAATGTCAAGAATAAGCTGAGAATCATCCTCCCGGGATATTTTACACGTGCGCCTTCCGTTGACGAAACACTGTATATTATCAGGATTGATTTTACCGGACTGGATGTGAAGGATCAAACGGGGCGGATTGGTATCCTTTATTTCCGGGTCCACCGGCATCTCTTTTATAACGGGAAGGGCATTCATCCCGGCTTTGGATTTGAATTTACCTATTTCCCCGTAAGTGGTCGTCATGGGAAACCTCGGTATGGCATACAGATCAGTGCCCGAATAAAGAACACCCGATTTCTGGGCTGCGGCAGCCTGATACCCCCTTTCTTTCAATATCTCCTGCATATCCGGATTATATTCCCCGTAGGGATAACAATACAGATCCGGCTTATTACCGAGCTCCCGCTTAAAAATATCCTCAGATTGATTAAGGTCTTCTATGAATTGCTCCCTGGTTTCACCCTCAGAGTAGTTCAGAAAATGATCATGGGAATGGGAATGATTGCCGAATTCATATCCTTCTTCCTTCAGGGATCGGATGTCATCCCAGGATAAATAGCCGGACTTGCCAACATAGTGCGTACATATAAATATGGTGGCCTTGTAACCGTATTGATCCAAAAGCGGTACCGCCGCGGTTTTAAAGGACTTGTAGCCGTCATCCACGGTTAGAACCGCGGTTTTTTCAGGGATTTTCTCCCCGGATCTCTGCTTCTCCACAGCCTCACCCAGGGTTAATACGGTATAGCCATTTTCATGTAAGAACTGCAACTGCTGTTTGAAAGTTTCCAGTGAAATGTTGGTGGAAGGCAAATCTTCTTCACCAAAACGATGGTAGACAAAACAGTTTATGTTTTTATTATCCGTGTTCTGAGCCTTCAGATAAGTTTTACCGGAGTAGAAAACCATTAAGGCTACCAACAGGGGTAAAAGTATTATTTTAATTCTCTGTGATTTTGTCATAAAAATAAATTTATTCAACGCTTATATAAGTCGGATCCAGTTGATAATCGTCATATTTTGCCATATCGGATTTTCGCATCACCGTTTTCAGGCGGTTGATATACTCCTGCCCAAGTTCGCTGTAGCGAAACAGGTATTCTACCAGTTCAAAAGGATCATCCGTTCTTTTCCTTGCCTCCCGGTATTCGTCATAAGGTCCTTTGGCGATCACTTTGTAATAATCTATAATGCTGCCAGACAAATCCTCATACTTTCTGAGATATACCGGCGTGCCATTTCGTGTACCACGGGCCCTGATCCGGGATTCATCCGGATTAAACGACCAGACACCAAAAGTATTATTCGCCGCAATAAAGAAACGGGAACTTCCCCATCCGGTTTCAAGGGCAGCCTGAGCCAACATGATGCTGTTCGGTCGCGTGATCAGCTTCTCATTCAGCAATTCTTCACCATCATCAGCCCTCCAGGCCTTTAGTTGTTTCTGCAGGAACAGACTGTCTCCCTCCGATACGGGCTCATTGCGAGCTTTACGATCCATGATGGCAGATATCCGCTCCCGTGTTTGATTGATCCCATAAGCGGCAGTTAGCACGGACGGAAGCAGCATATCTATGAATTTCTCCCTCCTTTCCTCCAGGGGCAGATATTTCAGATCAATCACATTGGTATAGACATGGGGCACTACATATTTGCCCGTAACCTCTATGATCGATTCCGGTGAAGTGATGGACCTATATTGTATATCCACGCTTTTTGACTGTATCTTCTTAATACCCTGTGCATCGGAAGATACGATATTTTTTTCTCTCTCCGTTTGCTCATCTATTATAGAGCGGATTTCATCCCGGGTTAATATGTTGATATAGGTAGAGTCAATCTCATAGTCATCATATTGAGTCAGGTCATTCCTTTGGATTACATTGGTTAACAATTGGGTGTATTTTTCTCCATACATGGGTCTGTAATCTCCCATATATTCTAAGAGTTTTAAGGGATCTGAAGTGGTTTGCCTTTGCTCCCGGAAAGCGGTCAAACGATCCGAACGGGTCACATTTCTGAAATAATCTAAGATGGCAGCAGGCAGATCATTATAACTTTTCAGGAAAATGATTGAACTGTCTTTGGCAAATGTTTTTAACTGTGGTTCGGAACTATCATGAGAGATGATCTGGAAGGGATTGTTGGCTTCCGAATAGCTTCTGGCGCTTCCCCAGTTCGATTCAACTGCTGCCTGAGCCAGAATAAGGCTGGTAGGATGGGTGCTGAGTTTATCCATCAATTCACCGGCATTATCCGCGTCATATTTTTTGAGCTGTTGTTCGATGAATGCTTGTTTCCTTTCATAATTAATACCCTCGCTGAGCGTATCTTCTGACATCAGCATATCCAACACCTCCCTTTGCTGATCCAGGTAAAATTTGGTGATCAATATCTGCGGGAGCATCTGGGCAATGAACACCTGCTTCTGATGCTCCTTCTCCATGTATTTGGTGGAAAGGAGCCGGTTATATACCACCGGTTTAACCGTTTTTTCCTTTATTGGTTGTATCTCTTCATGCGATTCAACGAACTTGCGTTGTACCGAAATACTCTTCCTCGCAACCTGATTCATCAGTTCATGATCAAATTTGCCAATGAATTGTAATTCCTCTTTGGAGAAAGCCTCGTAGGAATCTTTTTCTGCTTCATCACTGCAACTGAAAAACATTGTAAAGACAACGAAAAAAAGTAATTTGCGAATAATCATAAGCACAATTTTTTTTGAATTATTTGTTATTTTGTTTTCTGAATAATTGTCTGCCTTATGGATAAAGTCCAATTATTTTTAACCACAAATAATAATTTTTATTATTTCCCAGTTATTCACAAAATTATTGAAACAAACGAAACCTGAATTATGTTTATACCTTCATTAATTCAAATTTCCGGCAACAAAGTGCGTTGTATATATAATA
>CAYNPZ010000398.1:0-2116 GCA_964399175.1 uncultured Bacteroidales bacterium
TCTTCAAGTGTAGATTCCTCAAAACCCAGGGTACCTCCCCAATATTTAATACTGGCCTCAATGGCATTGTTATAATGCTCTTCGGCTGTGCCGGATACATCGTATCCTCCTCTTTCGGCAGCCTCAGCCTTTAAAAATTCCATCTCAACATAATCACTTAATACATGTTGAAAATCAGGCTCAAAAAATTGATCTTGGAAATGAGCTACTTCTGCATATGCATCAACAGCTATGGCGTAAGGCTGCGCGGGACCAGTAGTAGTATCAACCAAATAATCCATTCTGGGATCATTAAGTGAATCCAATGTACTTACAAAAGGCTTGGTTGGCACAACATCGGTACGTCCGTCTAATGTAAACCATTGATAAATGGAATGCACATGAGGCGGAGTGCTGGTAAATTTAAATATAGCGCTTTCATCCTGCGATTCAAATACTCCTGCATCAAGTGCTGCATTGGCTTGGCTCTGTGAATAACCCGGGTCATAATCAGCCAAACGCATTGCCATACGGAATTTTAAGGAAGCAGCGAACTTCTTCCATGCTCCTGCATCGCCTTCATAAAAAAGGTCCGCATCGCCAAAAGAGGGGGCGTCCGCTGTCAACATCGAAATATCGTTACTCAATCTATCAATCAGGTCTTTATAAATGGTTTCCGCATCGTCGTAAACCGGGGTGGAATTATCCGGGTCCAGTGCCTCTGAATAAGGAATGTTTCCAAAGGTCTCCACCAGCAAATGCCACGCGTATACCTGACAGATATCAATAATGGCTAACTGATTATCTCTTTTCGGATATTCAGTTTCAGCAAATGTAGTGGCATTTACTTGTTTCTTCGCTTCATCAAAATCCATGAGGGTATTGCGATACATAACATCCCACCAATTATCCGGAATGCTGCGGTCGGAAAAATCGTAACGTACTTCAGTCAGATAAGTTACCTCAGTCCAGTAACGGACTAAGAAACGATTAATCTGTATATTATAGTTCTGCGTACTGACATAATCACCCAAATAGCGTTGTGCATTGGTTAACAACGTCGACGTAGGAACTTGCCGCGGATTCTTTGGGTCTACATTGTCGGGCAATTCGCATGCAAACATGCCGACAATTAATAAAAATATGACTGTTATTTTACTGAATGTCTTCATCATGTTATAAATTTTTCAATTTCAAAAAGAATTATAATCCAAATGTGAGGTTAACCCCCCAGGTTCTGGTAGAAGGATAGGCTCCGTGCTCTATTCCCTGATATCTACCTGAACTCAAGATAGCCTCGGGATCGAAATGGGGCGTATTCTTACTAAGAATAGCCAGATTGTTTCCGATCACTGATACTCTCAGCTGGGTGAAAGGAGTTCTGTTCACCACTTTCTGAGGTAAATTAAAAGTCAGAGAAGCCTCACGCAGTTTCACATAGGATGCATCGTATACATTATATGCTTCAGGAATGTAACCATAGTACCATGCTCCCAGAAAATCCTGGGTGCGTACATAAGTTTCATTGGGTGTACCATCTTCATATACGGTATTGGGGTAACGATAACCACCGTCTTCCGAAAGTGGATCACGGATATTTCCTCCCCGATCGTTCTTTCCAACCGTTTCGGCATATACACCCGTTGCCATACCGTACTTATCGTTAATCGAGTAGATGTCGCCACCTTCCTGAATATCAAACAGGACATTAAATGTCCAGTTTTTATAGGATAAGGTAGTTCCAATACCTGCCTTCCAGTCGGGTTGAACATTTCCTATCACCTTATCTTCACTGGTTTCTTTAAACCGTCCGGCCGCAAAACCTGCATCATCATCATAAACAACACGTTTGCCATCCTGATAGATGAAATCTTTTCCTCGTATGGCTCCAAAAGGTTCACCTTCTGTAGCATTAACTGAAAGTCCCCACGCACTGAACAGTAAATAGTTTTGAATGCCTTCGGCAAGTTCTACTACCTTGTTCCGGTTCCTGGTCCAGTTGACATTCACGCTCCAGCTAAAGTTATTTGTTTCAACCGGCGTACCGTGTAGACTTAGTTCAATGCCTCTGTTTCTAAGCTCCCCTGCGTTAACGTATCTTTCATCAACACCACTGGCATCAGTAACGTCGACAGGC
>CAYNPZ010000398.1:2126-3143 GCA_964399175.1 uncultured Bacteroidales bacterium
AAAGTACTGCTTTGATAAAGGGCCAGATCAAATCCCACTTTGTTTTCCAGGAAATTCATTTCCAGGCCTGCCTCATAACTTACGGTATTTTCAGGTTTCAAATCGGGATTCTGTTTTTGGCTATTAACAGAGAATAAGGGTAAATCGCTCCAGTTAGCAGGCTGACTGAACGTGGATGCCAGGCTATAAGCCGGTGCGTCGTTACCTACCTCTGCATAATTCATTCTTAATTTACCAAAAGAAACAAAATCAGTATTCATCAATTCAGAAAATACCAAACTACTCGATATGGAAGGATAGAAATAAGAATTATTATCATCAGGCAAAGTGGAAGACCAGTCATTTCTACCGGAAGCTTCCAAATAAAGAAAATCATTGTAGCCTAAAGAAATATTCCCATAAATACTATTCTTTCCCCGTTCAATAAGAACTTCATTCGTATTAACCGGTGAGTAGGAATTGGAAACAGTATAAAGATCGGGAACAATCAAACCACCTACAGTATTGGCATTCAATTGTTCGTTTGTTCTTCTTAGTATATTCCCTCCTACCATTCCATTAACAGATAAACCTCCAAAACTTTTATCAAACCTCAACAGCAATTCGTTGTTGGTTTCTGTATAAGTAGTGGTTCTTTTGACAAATTCGGATGTTTCAAGGCTTCCCTGGGCAATTCTTTCATTCCTGAACCAATTGTAATGGTCCATTCCCATACGGCCCATAAGGGTAAGCCAATCGGTAAACTCATAATTTAATTCCACTTTACCATAAATCCTGTCTCGTCCGTCATCTTCCCACATCTCATTTCTTACCCAATATGGGTTGTTAAAGTACATGGGAGATAAAGCACCTTCGGCTGTAGGATTGGTAGGTCCTCTAAGATTCCAGGTCTTTTGCACTCCAGCATCGGACCTATAATCCTCCAATCTTTTGAAGTCTACATTAGTCTGGAACCATTGCCCGAAGGCCTGCATGATATTTCTTCCGTCGTAACCTGTCCCATAACGACCAGTAGTC
>CAYNPZ010000399.1:0-3130 GCA_964399175.1 uncultured Bacteroidales bacterium
TGCCGAACGACAGCCGGAAATAGTTCACCGGATACCATACCTTGCTGATCATGGTTACCACCACCTCGTTGATATTGAACTCATTTTTATGATAAAGATGGTGGTCCAGCAGTGCCAAAAACCAGTAATACTTGTAGGTGTTGGTGGTGTTGTTGAACACCGCAGCTAGTTTGTCGATATGCAAGTTTGGGGAATATGGAAGATCCATATTTTTTTATTTGTTGTCCCGCAATGTAATAAAAAGATGAGAGACAAAAAAATGAAAATATTCTTGACTCGTATGTAAAATATTTTGTATTTTTATCCTCACCGAAATGTAGTTTTTCATACAGCAACAGTTGGGGGCTGCAGAGATGCAGCCCCTTTTTTCTTAAGATGCCCACATACAAAGAAAGAAAGCTACGAATGCCATTCGGGCGGTTCCAAGCGGCTAAACGAGTTTTACCGGATGCATTTAACCTGATAACTTGCGATAACCGTTCACCCCTCCATTTTAAAGGGAAGGGTGAACTGCCAGTACTACCAGACCCGGGGAGGGTACGTCATTTTCTCCGGCTACCCGCTAAGCCGTTCCAGGGGGCTGGGTGTACCAAATTCCTGTCGCGCACTCTACGAGGCGCTGGTTTGACGGCAGGAGGACCGCTTGCTATCGCTATTGGCCCTCTACAAGGGCAGTAGTAAAGAATAAGTTGTTACCAGGTAGCTTAATATAGGTAGACTTTATAGGTCAGGCAACAGGCTAAGGCCTGCAATCAGGTTTTACCGTTGGTTTCATTTACACTTCATCTTTATTGTACTTATCTTAAATTTTTTGAATGACCTTGCCTCTTGCCCCGGTAAGGGGCAGATAGCGATAGCAAAGGCATACCCCCGGGATATTGGGCGCCTCGTCAGAGAGCGCGATAGATCTTTCATTGGGTGAATATATTCTTCATCACAGGAAATAATATGATTTTTACCGGTTCGTTCATTGCGCTCCATGCACGGTCGCTGCCTTACTCATTGGTAGCAGTTGGAGCGCATTTATTTTTGGTTCTCATAACCCCGTCCGGCAGCTGCCGGACGGGGCTACTCTATTGAACCCCTTCGGGGTAGGGCCTGGCAGAAGCGCATAATTTCTCAGATCCATGGCTCATGCGAGCAAAAAGATCTGCCCTCCCTACGCGCTTTTGTCAGTTATCAGGGTCCTTAATATTTCCCATAATTATTCACCAGATTTATGATGACTTTTAGAATTCGCCCTCTGTCGCGCGCTCTACGAGGCGCCGGTTTGCCGGCAGGAGAAACGCTTGCTATCGCTATTGGCCCTCTACAAGGGCGGAAACAAGGGATCAAGTTTTAGTCGGTATTCTAAGACAATCAGGATTTATGGCTGAAGCTATAATCCATGGCCTGCAGTATAATTCAGGATAGGGAAAGCTTAAGAGACTAGTAATCTTTTTGGTGTTATTTAGTGCTTTGGAGTGCTTGCCCCGTTAGAATGCGGGGTTGGTGGCATATATTAAAACCATTAGCTCAGGTTAATGTAAATCCACCCGGTATGCTGCCATCTTTTCACCCGTCCGACCGTAACACCTGAAGTTATTGTTGTAACTGATTCGAATGTCGCTGCATTGAGCCTGGTTTTATGGTTGGGCTGGTATCGGTCAGACGGGGTGAGGAGCAAAGCCGCCAGATGGTTGTTGATTGGTGGTGGACCTGGCGGGCATGAAATATTTTTGAAGCTTCTGGCCTTGATCCGCACTTCAAACTCCTGTCAAACGTTCAAACTCCCGTCAAACAATTCTTAAACTTTTTCTTAAGATTCCATATAAAGGAAGAAGGCTACGAATACCACCCGCTTAGCCGCTCCAAGCGGCTAAACGGGTCTCTGGCAACATGCGAACTCCTGTCGCGCGCTCTACGAGCATGGGAAAATTAATGTTTAAACAACGGGAAGATTTTGTAGATTTGTAAATAATGAACCTTGGTAAATGAAATTGTTACAAAAATTGTTAATTTGGTATAAATTTAAATTCTTAATCAGTTCATATTTTAATCATTGCCAATCATAAATGAAGATGAGCCACGTAAAAGTCAATATCTATCCCGTGGTTCTTCAGTAGGTGCGTGAAGAAGCTGGGATTACAATCAATGAAATATCGAATAGGTAACAAGCTGAAAATTATAAGAAACGGGATAGGAGAAGGGAAAATAATTTTCGACAATTAATTGAAAACCCTGACCAGCATATCGGAAATTTTTGCTCAACATGTTATCGAAACAAGTGGCAGACCTTTAATGGTTGAAGCCAGTGACCTAAAGACCTATTTGTGCAAACATACCAAAGAAAGGCAGGCGAATATACTTTTCAATGAGTTTATAGCAACCAGTTTTCTTCAACTTTGGGGATTTACTTTGCCTGAAATGGTTTTTCTCAAAATAAAAAAGGAACACATTACGGATGAAATATTGTCAGGCTGGATTCAATATTCGAATTTCGGGAAAACTTGTTTGGGACTTGAATATCTTCAATTTGCCCAAACACTTACAGAAATGGATATGGGAATAAAATCAAACACAACAGCCAAGCAAAAACTGATTAATAAAAATGATCTGCTTCGCATCATACTATTCGATATCTGGCTGGCCAACGAAGATAGAAGTCCCAACAATTTTAACCTTTTATTAAATCCGGAAAGTCAGGGTTATAGAATCATTCCCATTGATCACGAATATATCTTCAATTCAAACAGTGCTGAAAAAGACATTTATGCAATTAACAAAGGAGATTCAATTATATCATCAAACTTGTTTAAATCACTTTTCCCGAAACAAAGCAGGAAGAATATCTTTAAATTATCGCAACAAATAATTGATGAATTCAATAAAAATGTTGTAATTTGCAAAGAAAATGTAGACATTATATTTGAGCAAATTCCCGATGACTGGTATATAAACATAGAGCAAAAAAAGGAGAAATTGTCAAAGATTTTTTCTTCTTCATGGAATAAAGAAACCATTGATACATTTCATTCTTTTATTCAATTAACTTATAAATAAAACAACTATGAAAACATATTATACCATATTATATGCAACACTCAATCCCGTTATCGGGGAACAGATTGGTGTTGGACTGATGTTAACC
>CAYNPZ010000400.1:0-3088 GCA_964399175.1 uncultured Bacteroidales bacterium
CCTGGAATATGAGTTCAAGAATTTGAAGATTCGCTATGCAAGGGAAAAAAGGTATGAAGTGAATTACAAAGGCATCATATTACCCCATAAATTTCAGGCTGATTTTGTAGTATTTGACCGAATCGTTCTTGAAGTAAAGGCAGTTTCGGGAATAACAGAAGAGTTTATTGCAAGGGCAATTAACTATTTGAAAGTTTCAGGGCTAAAACTATCGTTAATTGTTAATTTTGGAGAATTGAAGCTGAATTATAAACGGGTTGTATTATAATAATAGCCACTAATCCCGCTTTCAGACGGGACAAGTGCACAAATAAATATTTGTTTTTAATTCGTGAATTCGTGGCTATCAATAATAAATCAATTTTCTAACTTTAAAATCAGAATTTTATGTTAAAAAAGATCATCATTTCAAGTATTTCATTGTTTATGCTGGGTATTCTGACTTGTTCAGCAAATCCGGTTGAAACCAAAAGTAACGACAATAATCAGGAACAGCTCAGGATCATGATAATTGGTGCTCATCCTGATGACGCGGAAAGTCTGGCAGGAATGGCCGCTTTGTATGTACAAAGTGGGCATAAGGTCCAGCTTGTCTCTGTGACCAACGGAGACAAGGGGCATCAGAGTATTGGAGAGATTGAGCTGGCAAACATAAGAAGGAAGGAAGCAGCCAATGCCGGTGATGTGATCAATTCGGAATACATCGTCATGAATCATCATGATGGAGAGCTGGTACCAAGCCTGGAAAACCGTCTGGACGTCATCCGTCAGATACGGAAGTTCAACCCGGATATGATTTTCACCCATCCGCCGGATGATTACCATCCCGACCATCGCAATACGTGCATTCTTGTGCGTGATGCCACTTACATGGTAATGGTTCCCCATGTAGCACCTGAAGTTCCTCCTATGAAGCACAATCCGATACTTTTTTACGAATACGAAGGAAACACGGACCCGGATTTTGTTATTGGTATAGATGAAACCATAGATAAGAAAATTAACATGTTTCATCAGCATAAATCCCAGGTATATGACTGGCTTCCCTGGATTGGCGGTTATGAAGACCGGGTGCCGGAAGGCGAGGAAGCAAGAAAACAATGGTTAAAAGAGGTGCGGGGCAAAAAATATATCAATATAGCCAATAATTACCGGGATAAGCTGATTGAGATCTATGGTGAGGAAAAAGGCAGGGAAATCAAATATGCGGAGGCCTTCCGGTTTTCTGAAGCCGGTATTGGAGGTAGGTTTGGTATGGATCAGCTATATGATTATTTTCCCTTTTTGAAAGAATATCAATAAGGAAGGCATAAAATTTATGAGGAAGCCTTGCAGAAAGGCACTTTGTTCGTTGCGCAATAGATGAATGATAGATGTTCTTTATCAGGGATGTATGTCAAATGCATTCAATTTTTTTAAAAAAAAATCCCATTTTGGGGTAGGGTTTTTATATTCTTAGTTGTCATGATGAGTAAATTGAATTGTTTTTAATTTAACATAGTAAAATGACAAAGGAGAATAATTACTACGAGAGGCTGATTGCAAGATATCTGAGCGGGCAAGCCTCTGAAGAGGAAACCAAAGAGTTGTTGGAGTGGATAGAAGAAGACGAAAAGAACAGGGAACTTTTCTTTCAGATTAAAGCAGCCTGGCAGAATACCGGCGCTTTAAGAATTTATTTTGACCCCGATAAAGAATGGAAGAAGTTACATAGGCGCATCACTAAAATACGGCGGCATAATTACCAAGGGTTTTGGGTTAGGTTTTCACGAATAGCCGCCGTATTTTTTATTGCCTTTGCCGTGGGTTGGTTCGTTAAAACCCAATACACCAAAGAACCCGACAGATCGTGGTTAAAAGTTACTGTCCCTACCGGCCAGATTACTCAGCTTACTCTTAGCGATAGCTCCAAAGTCTGGCTTAATTCCGAGAGCACTTTCAGGTACCCTTCTGATTTTCCGGAGCACAGAAATGTTTTTTTATCGGGAGAAGCTTATTTTAGTGTCAATGAGGAAAAAGAACATCCTTTCACTGTGAAAACAGACTATCTTGATGTTCAGGTTGAGGGAACCCGTTTCAATGTCAGGGCCTATCGTGATGATGGCGAATTTCAGACTACCATCCTGGAGGGAAAAGTAGCTTTGAATGACGGGAAATATAATAAAACCAGGTCAATATTGTATCAGGGCGACCAGGCCTCATTCAGCAAAAGGAATAATAAGCTGAGCGTGCTTCAGTTGACCGGAAATCCGGAAAAGAGCATTGGCTGGATAAAAGGCCGGTATGAATTTCAGAATGAACCGCTAAGCCAGATTCTCAACTTTGCTTCCCGGTGGTATGATGTGGAATTTGTGGTCAAGGATAAAGAATTGAAAAATACCCGTTTTACCGGTGTGATGAAACGGGAGTTTCCACCGGAGCAATTGCTTAATTTGATTAAGAAAACCGAGGATATTGTCACAAAAAGGAAAGGCGATAAGATTACCATTAAACACGAATGATGATGGTAGCTGTATTTAGCCCGAATTATTCTCAAATAATTCTGTTTTTCTTGATATAATCGAAGGGACAAAGGCATTATGAAATTTTTTCAAAAAAAATTGGGTTAAGGGGTAGGGTTTTTTCTTTTTCAGTTGTCGTAATAAAAAAATTAATTATTGTTAAAACTTCTAAATAAAATATAAGATTTCAGAGGAGAAAAAGATGTTACATAGGCAAGGCGCCGAAATACAGCGGCTACACCTTTTTCTTTGGGTTTTGGGTTAGGTTTTCACATAGCCGCTGTATTTTTCAAAACCCCGGTTAAGCGTAAAATATACAGATATGCCGGGAGAAAAATCAAACAAAAGCTCAATCACGAAATAGAGTATTCACCAACTCAAAAAAGAAAGGAGGTACCCGCGAAACAAGACCTAAGATTTTCCAATTACAAATGAAAGGCGGAAAATGCAGCCACATTTCCCGCCAATTCAAATGTACAATCGAATTATTCAATTAAAAAGCAAAGCAAATTATGGAAAAAAAGATCAAAATTGCAAATCGACTATTGTTGCTGTTGATATTTATTTTTGGAGTTTTTACAAACTTT
>CAYNPZ010000401.1:0-3087 GCA_964399175.1 uncultured Bacteroidales bacterium
GTAAAAGTTTATTAAAGTTCTGTAGTTCAATTAAACAATATTTCAAAGTTCGAATTTTGTGCTACCCCACCATGGAACCCGCATGCTACTCATGTCCTTGTTGTGAAGGACCCTGGATGCGGGTTTCATTAATGTAACAGTTTATTAAAAGTTTGAATTTCAATCTAATTTACATGCCAAATTCATGTATTTTGCTTGTCTCACCATGGAACCCGCTTGTTAATCATGTTCTTGTTGTGAAAGTTCCTAGATGCGGGTTTCATATGGATAAATAATTTAAGATAAAAAGATCTCTATTTACAAGATGTAAAATTATTTTAATTTCCGGGATTTTAAAAGACAAACAGCTTTTTTGTCAATGAGGGATTTTTCATCAAAGGTTATGTAATCATCTGTAAGAACAAATTACAAAATCATTTCCGGATATTGATGATTTATCTGGTAGATTGCTTTAAAAGCTACCATTGTCCGATTTCAGAGAGTAAATCCATGGCTTTGCGGTGAATGATCACGCCGGTTTCCGGTCCCAGAGAATTGGATTCACCATAATGCCCGTTTTCGTCCCCATAAAGATAAGGCTTCTTTTTGTCCCATTCACTTTTGGGTATGATGTATCCCATCTCATCATTGGTCAGGCCCATATAGAAATGATATTCTCCCGGCATAACCGTATCCACCGGCGGCACTTCAACTGGTTCTACGGTATAATCCCTGCCTTCGGGTGCTTCAATTCCTCCATAAACTATTTCCGGGTACATTTCCCCCGGAAAAGTCAGAAAGCCGGCATTGCCTATTGTAAATGCGGCCATCTCGGTTCTGTGCATCCCCCATCCGTTGAATCCCTGTTTGATGATTCCCAAAATGGCGGCCAGCTTAAAAAGCCGGTTTTCCATGGGCAATTTAAAAGTTTTGGCCCGCAAATTGATTGAGGCCTGATCAAGTGTATCGGCAGATGTTTCCAGGCTGTTTTTAACGATCGTGGCAAGGCGTTTGCCTTGTGCATCCGCCTTTTCAAATGACGGCTGCTTGTAAGAACGGCCCGTAAACGGATCTTTTACCGTAATATCGGGGGTTGTCGACATCAGGCCGCCGATGGCTCCCGGAATAAATATACTGGTCCCGCCAAAACCTGATAACACCAGACTATCGCCCTGTTGAATTCCATCTTCAAGATATTGACGCAGGTAATGCGGGAAATCCGAACTGATTTGCAAATGCTTGTTCCAGGTAGTTTCGGGATGATTACCCCAAAGCACCAGTGTACCCAGGGTAGAATCCTTCCGGCTATCAACTGCCTGCATGATTTTCAGGGCATCATCTTTTACTTCTGGAGGCCGGGTATCTTTCACCATTGGTGCTGCATCATCCTTATTAACAGCAAATTTTAACCGGGCCGGCCTCACATTCTGACTTGCCTGAATCACAGCCTGAGCCGTTTTTTCGAGAACCTGTGACTTATAGTCTTCATTCACGCCGCTTGTCAATCGGCTTTTACCCCACAACCCCAGCAAATCAGGCGCCGAATGGGTATGCGTTGCGGACACGGCTGTATAATCTATAGAAGCTTCGCCTGCAATTTTCTTCCGTATTCGGATTACGTCTTCATGGAATAGGCCGATGGCGTCCACCACAACCAGGGCCAAACGGGTATGCCCGTCATCGACTACCATGGCTCTTGCCCACAAATCATCGTGTATTTCTTGTGCGGCGCGTTTATGCTGAAATCCGGCAATCCAGTATGCGTCGAACTCGCCGTTGTTGTTCCCGTCTTCCCATGTATCTCCTTTACCGGGAGTGTACTGATAGTCGTCATTTGCATCATCCCAGGTATCCTGTAACCGGGGAGTAAGGCGCACGGAAGCGAAACCAGCCTTCAGTCTGCCCGGCGTATTCCCTTTGATGGTAAGGTCCTGTTCATAATCCGGGAAAGGATCCCTGACGCGGCATCTTACCCAGATGCCCAGGATAATCACAACCGCAATTATTACACTCAGGCTCCGGAAAATTCGCCTTAACGCTCTGTTTTTTATTTTCATAATGATTAAGCAGTTTGAAAATTTTGATGTCTGAGTCTTTTAAAAATGCCCTTATCAACCCTATAAAAATACAAAATGATTGTTATCTTTACTCATTGAATTCAAAAATTATAAACCCACACAAAAATTGACCTGTTATGAAAGCTTTCACTCATTTTGCCGCTTTAACCCTTATCGTGCTTTTCATGTCGATGGGCACAGGTATGGCACAAAAACAAAAAGTCATACTGGATACGGACATCGGCTCTGATATCGACGACGCATTTGCCGTTGCGCTGTTACTGACCAGCCCTGAATTTGAAGTGCTGGGGATCGTTACGGATTACGGCAATACACCCAAAAGGGCCAATATTGTTTGTCGAATGCTTTACGAAACCGGCAATGAAGACATACCGGTGGTGGTTGGTGAAAAAACCGATGACCATTACGATCCACAGTTTCAATGGGCGGAGGGATTTGATCAGGTTACTCCAATTGAGCAGTCCGGTTCGGATTTCATCATCGAAAAACTACAACAGCATCCGAATGAAGTTATCCTTTTTACAGTAGGACCTGTTACGAACATCGGCAATGTAGTTGAAAAAAACCCCGATGCCCTGAAAAAGGCCAAACATATATATTCGATGTTCGGCTCGTTTTACATGGGCTATGGGAGGCATCCTGTTCCCAGCGCAGAATGGAATGTAAGAGCAGATGCGGATGCCTCTCAAAAAATGGCTTCGGCAGGAGCTGATATCACGTATGCCGGGCTGGATGTTACCACTTTCGTTAATCTGGAAGAAGACCGGAGGCTGGAACTGCTCATGCGCCAATCTCCCTTAACTGATGCCCTTTCCGGGTTGTACACCCTGTGGCCTCATGAGACTCCTACATTATATGATCCTGTGGCCATAGGAATGTATTTGTGGCCCGAACTGTTCCATACACGAAAAGCTCATATCGAGGTAACCGGCGAAGGCTATACGGTCATCAATGAAAATAAAGCACCCAATGCGGAGATTGGCATGTCGATTAATAAGGAAGAATTTCTGGACAGGGTGATGGAACGGCT
>CAYNPZ010000402.1:0-725 GCA_964399175.1 uncultured Bacteroidales bacterium
CCACGTTTTGAATGGTTATGGGCCCCTGGAACTTTTCATAAATGGCTGCTTTCATCATTTCCTTTGTTGCTTATTTTGATTTTCTTGTATTTTGAATCTCTTAAGACGCTTTGGTTGCTCACAAATATAAAGAATTTCCAATACTATGGTTGAAGTCTGCAGACAATAGCATCAGAATTATGCACACCCAATTCGGGTTAGATTTTATCCGGCCAATATAGTTCATCCAGTTTGAAAAGTATTTAGTGGTTTATATGATTGTTTCCTGGGCTGAATCATCAAACTGCATTTTCAGGCATGGTAGTATTTTTGCCGTGCCTCTTTGTGGTAGAGGGGGTTTTTTCAGTTGTCAAAATATTAGCTCTAATAAAAAAATTTTGCCGCCCGAGAAAAATATTTTTTGGCCCGAGAAAAATTTTTTTTCGCTCGGGAAAGGTTTTGTAACAGCTCGGGATAAGTTTTCTGAAAGCCCGGGAAAAATTTTCTGGACGCTGGAGAAAACGATGGCATGACATTCCACACCGCATTTCAAGGGCTGAATGCCCAACAGGTAAGATTAAATTTAAATCTATCGCGCACGCTACGCGGTGCCGGGATGTTTGGGGGAATGGACCAAATATCTGATGATTGCAAATCAATTATTTTACAATTTTACATTTCAATTAAAACATTTGTGGTAAATAATCTTTAATTTTGTGTAAGGTTGTATAATGTTTATAAAAATA
>CAYNPZ010000402.1:735-3051 GCA_964399175.1 uncultured Bacteroidales bacterium
AAATAACTACATGGAAAAATACCTCTCAATTAGCGAAGTAGCCGATACTCTGGGTGTCAGCAAGGAAACTCTCCGAAGATGGGATAAAGACGGAAAATTCAAAAGCATACGTCATCCCATTAATAATTATCGCGTTTATCCGGAGAGCCAGGTGGAATCACTGGCGGAAGAACTGCAACTTGAGCTGGAGTATGGCAAGAAACCTGTCAAACGGGCAAATCCCTATTTTACTACCGAAAAAGGTGAACTTTATCAGCTTGATGTCAATGATTTTTTCAGGATGCTAGATGACAATTCCGTGGACCTTATATTTGCCGATCCTCCCTATAACATCAAGAAGGCCCAATGGGACACGTTTTCTTCTCAGAAGGAATATGTAGAATGGAGTCTGAATTGGATCAGACAGGCCTATCGGGTTTTGAAAAGCACCGGCTCCCTTTATATATGTGGGTTCTCCGAAATCCTGGCAGATTTAAAATGGGCAGCTTCTCCCCTCTTCAAGGGTTGCAAGTGGCTGATTTGGTATTACAGAAACAAGGCCAACCTAGGCAATGACTGGGGTAGATCACATGAAAGCATTCTCCATTTCAGGAAAAGCAAAAATTTTATCTTCAATATCGACGAGGCGAGGATTCCTTATAACAAACATACTACAAAATACCCAAGAAGAACCCAGGCTGAAAGTTCACAATATGCCAAGGGCAACAAAAAGAAAAAGTATGTTTGGGAACCTCATCCCAAAGGGGCCAAACCAAAAGCCAGTTGAACTGCTCAGAAAAATTATCCTTTCCTCTTCCAATGATGGTAGCTTAATAGTAGACCCTTTTGGTGGATCAGGTACCACTTATGCCGTAGCAGAAGCCTATGGGAGAAGGTGGCTGGGTAATGAGATCAGCGGTGAATATTGTGATATCATCCGGGATAGGCTTCAGGACGCGGATCATATCCAACGCATTGCCACATCCAAAGATGAGATAGAATCCCAAAAAAGACGGGATCAGCTACGTGGCTAACATCTTCCATATATCCTCCAGCAGCAACCTTGAAAACTGATACATATTATGTTTATAGGCTGCCTTATAGGCATTAGGAGGCGGGTCCATATAATATACCCCGTCAAGTTCCGTGAGAAATCTGGAATACACCATAAACAGACCTGATACCAATGTATAGCTGATGCTATTCTTGCCCTTGCGCTGAACATCATTCTGAAATATACCAATTACTTTCTGGGAATGACCAAGGAAGTTCTCCAGCAAAATTTTATCCATGAACATTTTGCCCATTCTATCTTTTGAAGTGGTTTTAGCAGAGACAACAATCTCATTTTCATCCAGACAATGTTCCGTAGATCTGACTTCTTCATATGGTGATAAGATCAGGTCATTTTCACATCGGTAGATGGCCTCACCTTCTTCGGTTTCATAAGGAATTTTCAAGACAAGCCTTTTGTTGGTGATGGCCGTTTCCGTAAACAGTGCTCTCATCAGCTCTTCAAAGCGGTTGCCCACATGTTTCCTGGCACTGTTGGGATTCACCAGCAGATCCAGCCCACATCCTATCAACTGTTGAATGGAATAGAGCGTTCGGTCAACCACAGAATAATCTTTTTTGTTGAAATCCAGATTGCGCTCCTTCAACTGGTTGATAATTTTCTGAAAATGTTTAAAATGTTCCCTGAATGATTTTTCTTCAAACAGGATCAATTCCCGGTTGATTGGCCGCAAAAATTTGACATTATCGGCAATAACAGAATTGTGTATAATGTATTTGCCCTTAATCTCAGAATCGCTCAATACATTGGTAAGATGATTTAATACCCTTATGGAAAGACTGGCAAAGTCTTCAAGGTTGTCTTTGGGAGTTTGCAGATCCTGATCCAATGGAAGCATAGAGAAAGTTTTTGGACTAAAATAAAAATTTTTCTGAAATATAAGGCAATAGAATAATACAGGGCGGGGTGAAACGTAGCCCTGTGAACCTGTTCCAAATCGCGTTTCAAGAGCCGAAAACCAGGCAGGTAAGATATATGGTTAATCTATCGCGCACGCTACGCGGCGCCGGGATGTTTGGGGGAATGGTATTGCTATCGCTATCTGTCGTCAAAAACGGCAAGACCAAAATTCATAGGATCTCAAACAAATAAATGCCACGGATGCACGAATAATAATTTTATTCGTGCATCCGTGGTCATCTTATGCTGACGAACGGAAAAAGAGATTAGGCAATATGCTTAGATTATGTGTATTTAATCCTGCCTCCAAAATCAATCCAGATCAAAACGATCCAGGTTCATGACCTTGTTCCATGCTGCCA
>CAYNPZ010000403.1:0-3032 GCA_964399175.1 uncultured Bacteroidales bacterium
AACATGGTGGACATGCATGAAATGGTTCTCAAATATCATTATTCCCCATTTACAAGGGGATCCAACTCCATCAAGGCCGTTCTGCCGGCAGTGATCCATGATTCAGAGTATATAAGAAAAAGATATTCGCGGCCTGTTTATGGTAAAAACCATGAAATACCCAGTTTAAACTTTGACGAGCACATCTGGATCCAGGAGGCATACGAGTTTGATCCTTACAAAACATTACCGCCCGTATTTGAGGGTTACGATGACGACCGGCTCGACAGTTTAGTAGAGGATCTGGACGAGATCCACCATGGCGGAGCCGCCATGATAGCCTACTCCAAACTGCAGTTCTCTGATGTACCCGAAGATCAGCGTGAGCAAATCCGCCAGGCCCTGCTCAAATACTGCGAGCTCGATACCATGGCCATGGTGATGATATGGGATTACTGGCAGGAGGAGCTGGGGTAGACCCATCTGACCGGTTATACAGCCTGGGATGTTAAAAGCAACAGGCAGAAGAGCAATAATTTTTTTAAGGAAAAACTTTTGCATGCCGGTCAGACGGGTTGACAAACATCACCCGTTTCTGGATGTATTTTTCAGACTTTTCAAATACTCAATGATCTCATCCGATGTGGTGAGTTCCATGGCGATTTTACCCAACTGCTTTAATATTCCCTTGGGCAGCATATGTTCCGGTAAATCTGGCAGGTCATCTCTTCTGCACGGCATCATAACCCATTCGTTGATTTCTGCATTCTTTTCCCGGATGGCTTTTTTAACGCCTTCCGGATAGTTGGCCCGGGCTGCTTTCAAAAGCAGGGTTTTGGGATCCATTTGTTCCATTTCTTTATTGATTTGATCCCGTGATTTCGGTTCCAGATAATCTTCTATCATGGCTTTAATAATTTTAAAGGTGATTCATAGTTCCTCTTATATTTATTTTGGTTTCACCTGCTTCTCCTCAATTTCCTCCAGCAGCTCCAGGAAGAGATCTGCCTGGGGATAATGGCTTAGGGAATATTCTACATCCTTTCTGGCCAGGGCAAGCTTATTTTGATATAGGTACGCCCTGGCTCGTTCATAAAGGGTGCAATGTAAATGAGCTTTAAAATCATCAGTATCGGGGTCGTAGTAGCTGAAAGCAAGGGTGTACAATGCGACGGCCTTGTCGGGTTCTCCCCGCAGATAAAACTGTACGCCAAGTGATTGATAATAGATTCTTATGAAGGAATAATCCTCATCCGTTTGGTGGAGAATGACCAATGCCTTGATAAGGGCATCCACTGACTCATTGCAATGCCTCGGCCTGCATGCCAGCGATTTGGATAGCATGATAAGCGCGTTTTGTGGAAAATGTTTGTGAAGCAGGTCATACACCTCAAGGTAACGCGGGTCTTTGAAGGCCACTTTGTCCAGGCCGTCCAGGAGATCCTCCAGATCAGAAGATTTGGTGATGGAGGCTAAAGCTTTTTCCACTACCTCTTCAAGATTGGCGTTGTTTTTTACGGCCCGTCTGATGTTTCTTATATGTTCCTGCATAATATCCTGAATTTTGTCGATCACTGATACAAAGGTACAGTCCGGGCATGTCAGAAGGTGTCGTTGGAGATATAAAAATTTGCAAAAAATTGCCGGCCGTTTTTATGAGATACTTTATTGCTAAGTTTTATATGGGTAGCACCCTTGTTTATTCATCATATTTATAGGTCAGGGGTGGCAGAGGTCCATAATGCTCCTCCAGCTTTGAGTCAATCAAACCCTCCACCAGCATGGTCAGTTTTCTGTACAAGGATATTCTCCGCCTGCTCATAATTTCCAGCAACAGGCTTATGCCAATGACTATGCCTGAAGCAACCAGACTTCCGGTAACAGCAAATATCAGCAGGCCCGGAACGATAAGCCAGCGGCCGACCAGCTTCCAGGAATACCAGAGATCCAGCCAGTGCCTGACAAATACGGAAAGCTTATTCCGCCATTTTAGCAACGTATAGTGATCGTCCTCAGCAATCCCCCTGCTGTCGGGCATTATCCACATTCGGGGAATGAGCGTAAAATCATAATAATACATCTTCTCCTTCATATTGGTAAATTTTTTATGGCTGCAAAAGTAGGGATCGAGTATGTCAAACGATGTCGCAGGCTGTATAAATTTCCGGCATTTATCGATCCGAAAATAATGTAACTCCCGACAAACGTAGATCCCTTAAAAAGTTCAGTTCTCAGAGGCCGCGGCCGGTTAAAATTTTACCTCATAACGACATTCCCTGACATACTCTCAGTTTTATCTTTGTTTCCAAAGTCTAAAATGAATGGCATAAATCCCTACTTCTCTTGAATATTAACAGATTGCAAGGATAACTACTGGGAATATTTATTAGAAAAGTTTTTGGAACCCCAACTATAAAAGAGCAGATGCATTTGGATTTCTGGTGTAACTTTGAGGAAATACAAACGTTTTTTGGTATAGTTATGACTCTTTAGAGTAGCTGAACAATTCCGGAAGTCGAACAACAAAAATTTATAAATATGGAAAATAAAGAAAGCATGGAATGGATAATTGTTGGTACTTATAAAACAAATCCCGAAAACGATGGATGGTACATTGCTCCGGTTTACCATAATCATTTATTTTGGCCTGTATTGAATCATAGATTTGGTACTAATTTTACCTCTAATGATAGCGCGAATACTTATTATCAAAATAGCGGATATGGATATATTCGAAATATGCCGAATGTTAAGTTTTATGATCTTCTTAAACATCATGAAAATCATTTGAATACTTCAAACGACAACAATTTATGGAATAATACGCTACTCAGATGTCATATGATCAGTGGGGCTTACAGGTTGCTTTATATATTAAATACACTGAATAAGCCTGTAAGAGTAGGATTTGTCGGTTATAACGCAGCAGGAATTGTGCTCAATGTTGCAAATGGAAATTATATTAATAACATACCAAATCTTAACAATATTGCATTTCCTGCTTATGGTTTATTAATTAATCCAAATTTATGGACGAATATTTATCCTTATTT
>CAYNPZ010000404.1:0-3027 GCA_964399175.1 uncultured Bacteroidales bacterium
TGTCTACTAAGGATAATTCAATCATGCAACCCACTTCAGGCTGGTATCAAAAAGCAGGTCAGGGATGGGTGTTTTATTTTCAAGCAGGACATAGCATCTCGGATTTTGAAAATGAAAATTTCAGACAAATTTTGCTGAATACGCTTAAATGGCAGCAGTAAATTTCTTCTTTAGAGGGCGTATAAAGATTAGTACAGCATATTTTAAAAAGTTGCCTCAGGGAAGCAGATGGACTGAAAGGTTATATTCAGAATTCCAAATTCCCCTGAAACTTATATTCTCTTATACTTGCGGAATGCCTGGATGGTCTGGTAATACCCATATCCTATAAACACCCTTCCAAAGGCATCAACCATATAAGCCCAATCACAAGGATAAAACTTTCGTAAAAACTCATAACTATGAGCAGGATTCAAAAAACTGAAATATGCTTCAAGTGACCAATCAGGATAGTTGGATAATCCTAAAAAAACAGCATAAAATAATGTTATCCCTATGGTACAGTTAACTTTTTAATTTCTAATTCATGTTTTAATCAAGGAATCAGAAATCTTCCATATCTGTATTTACCTTTACTTCTTTTACTTTTTCTACCCTCCTGATTTCGTTTTCCTCAATCATTTCCTTGTATTGAGAAATTTTATCTCCCATCATATTCTCTACCATTTCTCTCTGGGATTCAGGCATCTCTTCCATTTTTTCTTCAAATTTTCCCAGGCTTTTTTCTGCTTCCTTACGCTCTTCTTCAGTAAGAGTAAGACCTTTTATCACTATTTCTGTTTCATAAGGAATTATCATTCCTTCCACTTCCCTGAGATCCCTATATGTTGCATTGATAGTTACTTCTCTTGTTTCTCCATCTTTAGTCATTTCGATTGGATACTCCATTTTCCTGGCTACTTTCTCATCAGTGTCAATATATAATCTGATATATTCAACTCTTTCCTGTCCTCCAGGGTTGTGAAACTCTACATCTTCTGCATAGATAACATCTACCTTATTTCCGTCTATTTTTTCAGTTCCCTCATGGACAGCATTATTTTTAACATAAGAATATGTCTGGGAAAACGGGTTATCCCCTACAGCTGATTCTGTTCCACCTATGTAGGGATCTTCGGTGTTTACCTTTACTTTAAAATAAGGTCTCTCCCCTTCATAAGCTTTCTTGTAATACACTGTATCGTTGGTTTTGTAGAGTATATAATCTTCTACACCTTCTATAGATTTTATATACTCTTCCTGCATTGTTTCAATTATCTCTGCTGCTTTGTCATCTTTTTGACTAAAGGCAGCAGATGCAGAGATAAAAATCAAAGATACTGCGAGAAACATCCTACCAAGGATTTGTGGTTTCCTGAATTGTTTGCTTGTACGTTCCATAATTCAAAATTTTAAATTAAACATAAATTTTATTAATAGAGATTTTTGGATAAATCGCTACTTGGTTCTTCCTGGAAAAGAAGCCGGGAAAGTCCATTTCACATTTAAAGGTTACTCCGGTAAAGTTAAAGCTGTTTTTGCCTTTTTCTGTGCGGAAGTCTTCAATATCTTCTGGCTGGTTAACCACTTTATCATTATCAGTCATATTTTGAGGTCTTTTCTTTTAATCAAAGAAAAGAAATTTTGAAGCCAATATCAAATCTTTTAGTCTCCCATTCTTACCTGATTTAAACCTGAAGCCTGGATATTGAATCCAATAAGAAGAGCGTATTTTGAGAGTGGTGAATTTATTGTATTTGAACTGGTACACTTTTGAAACAACTGGTAAATATTTGTATCTCTATAACAACTAACAGTAATGAAGTCCCTCCAAGATTCCTTTGTCTGCTGAAGGGACTAAAAAGGAAGTTTAAAAAACAATCCCTCAGCATAAAATCTGCTTGACTGGTTCAAAATTCAGTACAAAGCATAGTCACCATATTTTCAATTTATTGGAAACTTAAAAGGAAAAAAATTTTCTCAACTCTCTCATTTATCCCTCATTCTCTTCACTTTCTCTCTCTCCTATCCCCTCGAACCATACTTCCTCCTCCTCCCTTATGTTGATGAAAATTCCATAATAAACTAACTCACAACAAATTGATGATAATAAAAGATTACCCTCTGCCACTTTTCTGTTGTATTAATTATACCGGAAACCTGGCAGGAAATTTTGACCCTTAGCTGGTCTACATTGTGAGACATGAGTTAAGTCCTGAATTTATAATGAATGTGGTATTGACAATTCTATACTCAAAACTATGTCTCCAAAATGGAGTAGAATAAGTTTTACCCTCCTGATGGAGCTTTTATTTGATGGAAACATAACACGAACCCAGCGTGCATTTTGGTCTTATGTTTCATTATCCCGGTGAATAAAGTTTCTTGAGGTTTGTACTACTTTTATAAAAGTTATATTACAGAAGAAAAGCGGTATTATTGTATTAGTTTGTCAAGCCAGCTTGAGTATCTTATTTTTGAGGAAACAAAAAATGGGTTATCTTTATGGGAGGAAACAGATTTATCTTAGCGACAATTAAACTGGTGATTTTAAGTTTATTTTTAAGTACTTTTTCTCAGGCCCAGGAACATTCACCAAGTTCTGGAAAAGGCTTTGGAAGAGGATTTTTCATGTTCGGCGGTCATTCAGTAAATTTAGAAAATTTGAATTCAGCATTGCAAAATCATGGGTACTCCACATTCTCCGACAATTTTATTTCTCTGGGTGGTGGAGGATATGGAGCAAGCAACAATTTAATAATAGGAGGTGAAGGACATGGCCTGAGGGGTGAAGAAAATACCAGTGAAGGGTATCAATCTTCTGTTGAAATGGGTTATGGCTTTTTTGACATTGGTTATCTCTTCCACTCTAAAGATGGGCTGAACATTTATCCCCTGCTTGGTATTGGAGGAGGAGGTATCTCACTTAAAATCGTTGAACAGGAAATACCTTCTTTTGACGAAGTTTTAGAGGATCCCGACAGGAGCAGTAAACTTTCAACAGGTGGATTCCTGTTAAGTCCAGCTATTGGCTTAGACTATTTATTT
>CAYNPZ010000405.1:0-3000 GCA_964399175.1 uncultured Bacteroidales bacterium
AGGTTTTCTTATGTGCCTCGTATGTGGTTCAAAAAGAACGACAGAAGCGAGGGGGGCGAAAGAACGACTACACGCCGGCACGATTGAACGATCAAGAAGTTCTGAGCTGTAAAGCCAATTGACTGCATCTCTCAGAATTTTCTGCCCTGGCCCTCAAACTTCTCAAACATGAAACATCAAACCTTTTCCTCTACCCTTATCCCCAGATTTTGCTATCTTTACTATGACATTACCAAATCTACCATCATGGCATCCATCCCACATCAAAAACCATCATTTAGGTGGACTTTCGCGAGCAAACAAGCGGCATTTTCGGGGCAATCAGTGCCTATAATGACCAGTTCCACGTGGAAACCGTCCGCCTAAAAACCGGCGATTACCTGCTTAGCAACCAGATCCTCATCGAACGCAAGCGGCTCCCTGATTTCCTGGAATCCATCAAAACGGGCCGTTTGTTTCAGCAGTCCTACCGCATGATACATTCCAACTACCAACCGTTCATCTTGAAAGGAAACAAGCAGCACTCAGAATATTGACCAATTTTCCAAGATTGGTTCTGAAAAAGACATTACCATTTAATCTGTATTCAGAAGCTTAAAATGTTTTATTTGAAAAATTAAATCATTATCTTTACACAAACTAAAACAAATAGCTATGCAACGATCATTAATCATAGGTTTACTTGCCGCACTAATTCTTACAGTATTTGCCCTGCAAAACGATGAAATGGTTTCCATCCATTTCTTTTTTGGTGAACCGGTGAAAGGCTCCCTGTCACTGATCCTGCTGATAACTGTAATTATCGGGGTTATTCTGGGTATTATTTTCTCTGTACCTTCCATCAACAAACAAACAAAGATCATACAAAGGAAAAACAAGGAAATAGACAAGCTGGAAGGAATGCTGGAAGGATATAGAAAAGAAGCCGGAAGGACAAAGGAACAAGATGAACAAGAGATAGGAAAAGGAAAAGATAAAAAGAAAAAATAAACGCTTTCCCTCCGTCGTAAATCTAAAAAACCTGCCTTTGGCTTTTGTCAACAGGCAGGTTTACTTTTTTCCACATTTCAAAACCGCCTTTCAGAATATACACATTGCTAAACTCCTTCTCCTCTTTCATAATGCGACAAACGGTAGAACTGCGGTCTTCATAATCACAATAAATATATACAGGCGTCGACTTGCTTATAGTATCCGTTAATTGATCCAGGTTTTCCCGATTCCCTGCGAATAGTGCGCCGGGAATTCTTTCTTCAGCATACTCGCTACGTATTCGGGTATCCAGAACAAGGGCATCGGGATTGCTTTCCATCTCTACATAAAAATCTTCCGGAATGATCTCCGGGCAATTCACCGCTTTTTTTTCTTTTTGGGTGTGCAAAGCACAGGACGTAACGAAAAGCAAGATAAGAAAAATTAGATTTTTCATCATATTTTGCACTCTTGATAGGAAGGATACATTATTAAGATACGGCAAAGATATGAAAATAGGTATAAGCATTGCAAAAATAGGCGGCATCGATGGAGTGGCTCTGGAAACCGAAAAATGGATTAAGGTGCTCCGAAAGATGGGGCATGAAATATATCTGGTGGCCTGAAAAACGAGAAGACGGGAATAGGAGAAAACGAGAAAACGAAAGAAGATGATTGAAAAAAAGGATAATGGTAGTGAATGATTCGGGCTAAGATCCCTGATTTTAGCCTGTAAAATCCTATGAGCTGGAATCATTATTCAGCAATATTTTATAGTACATCTGGAAATACTACCAAGTGATCATCAATGGCTTAATGTCAACAAATGACCATTGGATTCACCTGCCATCTTCATTGAACAAGCAACTCATTACTAAGCAAAATAACTATTCACTCAAAATCATCTCCCTAAAAATTGCATCCGAGATGAATTTCCCATCCCTGGTCAATGTAATCTGATCTCCGTTTTGCTGCAAATAATGGTTATCAATAAAATACCGGGAAGCCTTCAAAAAATAATTTTTATAAGGTTTCCCGAATTTTTGCTCCATTTCACCCAGATTTACACCCCACTGAGTTCTCAGCCGGGTAATCAGATATTCGTTAAAATTATCACGGATAGTTAAAGTTTCCTTCTTGCAGGGAATCTTCCCATTCATCAACGATTCATTATAAAGTTTGATATTGGAAACATTCCACTGCCTTGTTTTTCCGTCATAGGAATGGGCAGAGGGCCCCAGGCCAAGGTAGGATTCCTGCATCCAGTAGGAGGTATTATGCCGGGAATAATAGCCGGGCTTAGCAAAACCGGAGATTTCATAATGCTTGAAACCATTTTTACGGGCATAATCCATCAACAAACGAAATTGCTCCAGGCTATTTTCTTCAGTTACCTCCTGTAATTCACCTTTTCTAAGCTTTTCACTGAATACGGTTCCTGGCTCAATAGTAAGATGGTAAGCAGAAAGGTGCTTGAAAGGATATATAAACGCTTTTTCCAGTGTCTCCTCCCATTTGCCTGGGGTAGACCCGGGCAATCCGTATATAAGGTCGATGCTTATATTTTGGAAACCCTCCTCCAAGGCCCGTTGAAGCGCCAGATCATTTTGGGCAGTATCATGTCTTCTACCCAGAAACTCAAGCTCATCTTTATGAAAACTCTGTATACCCAAACTCAAACGGTTAAAACCAATTGACTTCAATGCCTTGAAAAAGGAGGAAGAAACATCGTCGGGATTACATTCAATGGTTATTTCAGCATCTTCCGCTATATGGAAATATTCATAAAGGGCTTCATAAATTTGTTTCAGTTCTTCTGTTTTAATCAAGGAAGGGGTCCCTCCGCCAAAATAAAGGGTTTGAATTTTCTTTTCAACAGGGAAATTGCTTTGAAGCTTGATCTCTTTTAACAAAGCCTGGACAAAGGCGGATTCACTATCGCGCCGGGTTACTGAATAAAAATCACAATAGGGGCATTTCGTTTTACAATAGGGAACGTGAATGTATATTCCAGCCATAGTTCATTAG
>CAYNPZ010000406.1:0-2989 GCA_964399175.1 uncultured Bacteroidales bacterium
TTCCCTGTTTGTAGCTCTGCACCCCCCATTTGTAGTGACACTTCCTGGAATAGCCTTTGACCCTTCCTAGAATAGCTTGACAGATTATTGAATTATTAGTCTAATTAGAAGAGAATACATTGGCACAAATACTACCCGACGAAATATACCACAAGAAAAGGGGTGTGAATCGGATTACCAGGCCAATCCTTATTTACACCCCTTTTTATCTCACAGACGATACGGAATCCTGATCTCAGTTCTACTCGGAAGCACCCTCCATTTGTTCGGGCTCTTCAGGCTTACTTCTTCTCTGATTCATCCTTCTGAGATAAGCGCTGCTATATTGCCGCAATTTGTATTCATCATCCCAGAAAACATATTTAGCATAGGCTTTGATCTCATCCACGGCCTCCTTTAAATGGGTATAGGCCCTATCCCGGATGACTTTGAGCTCATGGTCGCTAAGACGGTCGCCATTTGCACTGGCCAGCAACTCACCCAAATCACCTGCCATTTTAATGGCTCTGTCTAGAAGGGAAAGATCAAAGCCTATAGCAATTAATGGTTCAGGATGTTGTTTTCCCAATAAACCAAGACGGTGAACATCCTCGATCATGTCATTACTCCCGTAACCGTCCCTAATTTCTGAGATGATTCTCTGCAGATCCTGACGTTTGCGGTAGGCAAAATCAAAATCACGGACCAGTTTATCACGAAACGCGAAAGACTCGGGAGCTTTCTCTTTCCATTCCAGTTCTGCCTTTTCCCACTCCCTCACTTCATTTCTCCATCTTGAATGAGCTTCCCGGCTGGTACCAATCCTTTTGTGTGTATCCTCAATCAGATCAAGGGGAAAACCGGCAGGGATGAGCTGGTCTTTATCCGCTTCAGCATTGTGCACGAAATACTCAGCTTCCTGATGATAGGTATCCATCGGAATGTTGGGAGAGAGTACCTGGTCTTTCGGGATCGCCATAATGGTCCCGATCTTTTCCTGATAGTCGCTTTTTTCAGACATAGGCAATAAAATTTAGAGTTTATAAATAAGAATAGCTTGTAGTTTTATGATATAAAAGTACTGCCAAAAAAATTAGAAATCAAATTTTTTTGGTCTTTAATTTTATTTTTTTTTGTTGTAAACCGGTAAAAATCACATCTTCTTCTTGTGATTTGGGAACCATTCACCAAACGAAAGATCTATCGCGCACTCTAACGAGGCGCCCAATATTTCGGGGGTATGGCATTGCTATCGCTATTTGCCACTTACAGGGGCAAGAGGCATTTGAAAGGAGTTTGATGAAGATTTTGAAAGTTTGAGGGTTCGAAAGTAAAAACAGGCGATGGTAGGCAGATAAAAATTATGGTCATTTATTGGCATTAAATTGTCATTGATGATCATTCGTTTGTTTGACGGGAGTTTGAAGGTTTGACAGGAGTTTAAGGTTAGGGACGGCGGATGATTCGGATAGTCATTAAATTGTCATTCGATTGTCATTCAGTGGTCATTCGGTGGTCATTCGGTTGTGGGAATGATATGAAGGAATCCTGTAAGCTTTTCTCTATAAGATGTTTTCTTTCTATGTGTTCCTCCTATGTGTGCTATGTGCCTCCCCGCCTGCTGCGGGGCAGGCCCGCCTGCTGCCGCAAAGGCGGGCAGGTATGTGGTTCAAAAAATATTAAACCACGAGGAATATAAGGTCACAAAAGACAAAACCAGATCGGCGGCTTTAGCCTGTTGCCTAACCTATCAATTCTGCTTATCTTAAGCTACCTGGTAACAACTGAAGCTTACATACTGCCTTCGTAGAAGGCCAATAGCGATAGCAACAATTCGCCCGCCGATTCCTTGCGCCTCATAGAGTGCGCGATAAAGCTACAAATAAAGACTTTGGCTTTCAGCAAACCCGGGACACGAGACTCGAGACCCGGGACTTCTCTGTGCTCTCTGCCCTTCGCCCCGCCGCGCCTATCCATCCATGCACTTATCCCGTCTGAAAGCGGGATTCGTGGCGTTCTTCCAAATAAATATTCATTCATGGATTCGTGGCCCTATTATTATCCGTGGCCATCCACAAACCAAAAAAAAGGGGCTGCACCCTTTGGCAACCCCTTTTAATATTTAATTCAGGATAAGATACTATTTGTATGCCGGATCCTGCTCCAAGGATGGCTGAATGTCAAGCTGATCTTGCGGTAACGGCCAATAATCGTCACTTTCACTATCATAGGAAGCGCCCTGCATAAAGGTTCTGAACTGAACATCTTCTTGTATGTAATCGTTCAGCACATCTTCAGCAATACCCCAGCGCCGAAGCTGGAAGTAACGCAGCCCTTCGGTGGCGAACTCAAGACGGAGCTCCAGCCTTACCGCTTTTCGAGCTTCTTCTTGATTCCGGAATGCATCGTCCTCAGAACCATCATCAGGATAAGGTTCTATATTGTAATTGGCAGCATCTTCATCCCAGTTAATTTCGGCCTCTGTAGGTTGATCGCCCAACTCATAGGTAGTAACACGACCTTTCACATAATCGCTGTTCTTTGCCCTCTCTCGTATCTGATTTACCAACTGTCGGGCATAATCAAGTTCATTGTTTTCCACAGCAATTTCAGCCCTCCAAAGCAACACATGGCTATATCGATAGGCTCTAAAATTACGGGCATTTTTAAATCCTCCCCACTGAGTATAAGAACCGTCATTTTCCTTCAGATGCATGTATTTCTTGGTCATATAAGGTCCACCGTTGGATTGAGAACGAATCCAAGATCTGCCCTGATGAATGCCCCAACCAAGAAAATCAACACCACGACGTGCAATAGTCCAGTCTACACGCGGATCAAGTGGATGATCAGTAGGTTCAAAGGAGTCACCACTGGCTACAGCCATGTCATTGGCCAGATCGTCACGATCTTCCTTGTCCAATACCGGCAACCCTTCTGAAGTTGTTTGGAAAGCCTCAAAAAGATTCTGCGAAGGCTGAAAGAAACCCCAGCCCAAACCGGCAGCACC
>CAYNPZ010000407.1:0-1075 GCA_964399175.1 uncultured Bacteroidales bacterium
CCAGCCTACAGGTATAAAGGCTTTAGCCTGGAGTGTTTAGGTCATTTATGATTGATTATTGGAATTTATTTGTGATTTGGAATTTGTGATTTGAAATTTTTTAAATATACATTTAATTAACATCTTTTTTTGATGGCAATAAATTAAGCGTCGCATATGACAAATATCCGTTAAATGTATTTTTATGCCCGTCCTCTATAATATTTTGAGAAGGGGCTGAGTTTTTAAGAAAAAAGGATGTTTCAGATCAGGAAATACGGCCTCCCAGACATCGATATCTTTTATGATGAAACCAAATCCACCGCTTACTTTCTCTGGGTTCCCGATGACTATTATGTAGTGCTGGGCAATAGCAACAATCCCCATGAAAACCTGATCGGGGAGAACATCTTCAGCGATTATGTTTTGGTCTATAAACGGCCATCCGGGGGAGAAACAGTTGTTTTGACACCCAATACACTGGTCGTTTCCATTAAGGTCACTCTCGAAAAATTTTCCAATCCTACTGCACATTTTCGTTATTTCAACGGAAAGATCATTGAAGCCCTTAAAAACCTGGGTATTGGAAATATTCATTATCGTGGCATTTCCGATGTGGCTCTGGGAGACCGGAAAATCCTGGGATCTTCCATCTATCGCAGGAGGAAGATACTTTTTTATCATGCAGTACTCAATGTATCGGAACCCATTGAGACCATAGAACGCTACATCAAACATCCCACCAAAGAACCCGATTACCGTAACGGGAGAAAACACCACGAGTTTGTAACTTCTCTTCATGCTGAAGGTTATCAATTGACCATGAAACAAATCATCAACAGTCTGGACCAGGCGCTTGCCACTTTGCAGGAAGATGAGATTTTGCCGCTGAGCGGGGAGATTTGAGGGGAGTTTGACAAAGAGTTTGATGTTTGAATGTTTGAGGTTTGAAGTTGAGGGGAAATTGTGTGTAGAGACAGACCATGTCCTGTCTCAGAGACTGCCACAAACCATTGCCTGAATGGTAAAAACATAATAGCCCAGGGCGCAGTGAAGCGATGCCCTGTGAACCGTATTAACATTAGCGGGTTAAGAA
>CAYNPZ010000407.1:1175-2982 GCA_964399175.1 uncultured Bacteroidales bacterium
ATTTGAAACCATCTCGCATCCTTGCACGGCGTTTTCCAACGCCGGGGAAACGTCTCGCATACTTGCATGGCGTTTTCCAACGTCGGGAAAACGTCTCGCATGCTTGCATAATGTTTTCCTACACCGGTAAAATATCCAGCATGCTTGCATGAAGGGTTGAAAAGGGAAAATCAATTGAATCCTTTGAGATTCTGATCGATCAACACCGATAATTATCTCATCACCCAATCCCGCCTTCACTCCGTTTCGGCGGGCAGGCCCGCCTGTCGGTGGACAGGCATCCAATCACCCAATCATCCAATCTTATTCCCATTAGAATTAAATATTTCTTGCATTTTGGAGGAAGGAAAATTCAGGATTTTTAGTTTATATGGATTATATCTATGGTTTTAGTTCCATCTAATTTGCTATCTTTGTAATATTATTTGTCTAATTATAAGAATGTAGTGATGACGATCTCGTTTGATTATGATCAGTTGGCTGAAATTTGCAAAGAATTCGGCATAAGGGATGTTTATTTGTTTGGCTCAACTGTGGAAGGATTTACACATCCAGGGAGTGATACGGATATTGGCATAATATTTTCTAAAGGACTACCTGGTAAAAACCGCATGAAATTATACGGAGATATTTATTCTGTTTTCAATGGGATTTTCCGACAGAAAAAACTTGATTTGGTTTTTATTGAAGAACTTCCGTTACATATAAAGTTTATAGCAGTAACAAAAGGCGAATTGCTTTATACGGGCGATCCGGAAGCTTCTTTCGATTACAAAGAATATGTCATCAACATGTATCGCGACTGGAAGTTTTTTATAGACGAGTTTTATCAGGGGTTGCTGGAAAAGGATGATCAATAAAGACTGGGATTTAACTGCTTCATCATGAAAAATAATATAGATAAATCAAAAGTACTTGACAGGCTATCTGATATAGAGCGTGCAGTTCAAGAACTGAGTCGGTTCAGGGAACTTGATCTTCAAACTTTCAATTCAGATAAGGATAACTACCCTGTAGCAGCTTACTGGATAAGGATAGCCATCGAAGCTGTATTGACCGTAGGCACCCATATTCTTTCCCGTCTTCCCTCAAATGGCATGAAAAAAGATTATACCGAGGTTATTCTTTCGTTGGGGAATTACGAAGTGATACCCAAAGAATTTGCCAGGGAGATTAAGGGGATGGCAGGCTACAGAAACAGACTGGTACATCTTTACTGGAAAATCGGTTCAGAAGAACTTCTTGGTATGATCCAGGAACATCTGGATAATTTTGTCACCTTTAATAATTATATCAGGAAATATCTAAAAAGACTCAATGAAGAGAGATGAAGCAAGCCCTCCTGCAGCAGCAGTACCCCTTTGGCGATATGAGAAAATGCTTTTGTAATTGCTATAATTTTTATTTGAGATACGCCCCGGCATATCTCTACACACTTCTCGTCTTCTTGTTTTCCCGTCTTCTCCTCTTTTCATATACTCTGCTATCTTGCCATAATCCGCTCTATTTCCTGCCAACCGCTGAGACACGCCGGCATGTCTCTACTCACTTCTCGTTTTCTCGTCTTCTCGTCTTCCCGTCTTCTCCTCTTCCCGTCTTCCCAGTCAACAAATTTCAAACTCCTGTCAAACAATTGAATGACTAATGACCATCAATGACACTTATTTTCGACTGTTAATTGTAGCTTCTATATAATCGTACCAGGTTCAGAGCGTCACCAAAACTTCAGTGCCTTCTTTCTCCCTTGAATGAATCTGTATGCTGCCGTTATGCTTCTGTATGATCTGCCGGGAAAGGCTTAGCCCGA
>CAYNPZ010000408.1:0-2967 GCA_964399175.1 uncultured Bacteroidales bacterium
TCCTGCAACTCATAGCATCCCCTGCTTGCTGATCAGTCATAATCACAAGAATATTGGGACGTCTTCGGGATCGAGATTTATCATTTCCCAATGCCCATGTCAGATTTAAAGGCAAACCAGCAAGAGCACTGATAGATGTTTTCAAGAAACCTCGCCGAGAAGGGTCTTTCGACGAAAGTTTCTTCAGATTCTCAAAATTTTTCTTAGAATTCAGCTTATTCATTTATATATCTCCTATTTAAAAATAACAAAAGTCATCAAAATTTGGCAAATTTTGCGTTCTTTCAATACCCAACTAGGGTTTCCTGTCAAAGTCAAAAAAATTAATCCCATAATTTCTGCGGCCTTATATCTCTATAATTAACCAAACTTGAGATGCATGGCATGGCACGCATATAAAAGCCTTTCACAATTCATAAGGCTCAAAAGCTTTCAACCTGTACTCTTCACCCCTAATCTGCATGGTTACGTTGCGGTCAGTCTCTACAGATTTGATTCTGTTGTTTTGCCTCAGTTGTAATATAAATTTACACGATTTGTCAAAGATTACTTCTGGCTTCCCATCCTCATCCAGGTCGATTTCACTTCCAAATCCACCTGCGGAAGTCCTGCCTTTATAAATTGTACCTGATACGGAATGCAATAAATTTTCATATCCATTTTTATTAAATTGAAAACTTTTTTTTACAGCATCAGCTGAAGGATCCTTGCTGGTTCTTGGGTATACATAAACAATATTGGTATCCTCTTGAGCAGAATATCTAACAGGCTTTAGCCAACCATAAGTGCTTTGTATAGGAGACCCACTGGTATCTATGCCTACCTGTTCATTTAGGCTAATAAAATTTTGTTCATCGGTATCGTGAGGATACCGGGTGCTTGCAATACCCTCCATGATTTTTGTTTGCAACTTTCTGCCGTCATTCTGCAATAGAGGAACAGTAAGTGCAAAAGGTCTGTCTTGTGGAGAAGATAATTTGGTAAGCACTCCGTCAGGAGTAACTGTAAATTCATGATGAAAGTAGGGTCCTCCTCTACCAGTGATATAAGAATAAGTAATGGTAAACTTAACTAAGAGCGGATGAACAAAGTTCACATTTACGCTGCCACGATAGTGTAATGCAAGGTCAGCGATATTCAGCTTCGCACCTCTTTCCTTCCATGAAGGACCGAAGGAAACGCCACTTTGGGCCCGGTATTGATCAGCTGTTTCTCCACTACCCCTGCTAAAATTTATTTTTTCCCCTGCCTCTGGATCCCGGATACCATCTGATGGTCCAAGCCGATCATCCCATCCCGATTTGGAAAACCGTACCGTACCCAGTGGAGTCCAGTAAATTCCATATTTGGGCACAGAAGCACCTCTCAGATTTACAAATACCTGCATACCTCCTGCATTGGCTACAAAGGTTGAAAATCTTGCATCTGTAGTAATAGCATATCCTCCAATTTCACTGGGTGCAGGTTTTTCCCTGATATTGGAATCTTTGGCAGTGAGATAAGCTTCTGCCAAATGATACATCATCGTACCACTATAATTGCACCATTGACTGGCAGGTTGGTAGCCAATCCTATGTTTTGGTTCAAAATGATTTTTGGTAATATAAAACGAGCCAGTCCAAGGTTCCTCAGTACGCTTCCATCGCTGGATACTTTGAAATCCCAACATGGCTGCTCTTTTATACTGGCCAGCCAGAAATGTCTTCCCTCTTTCAAGGGCATCATTAGCCATGGCTTCAAATATAAGCTGATATAGGATGTCGTTGAATATGTGGTTATCGGTTCTGCCATTTGGAGGACATTGACCGGCAGGACTCTGTAATAGAAGAGAAGTCAGAGAACCATCACGCACAGTACCAAGAATTTCTTGTGCAGAAGGCCCGTCATAGCCTTCCATAACCAGGCTGGTTAAATTGCCTCTTCCTACTGCTTCTACCGCATGAGACTGAGGATCACTACTCCAGTCCTGATAAAGATGACATTTATCCAAGACAATTCGTTCTCTCTGGGTCCACTGTTTCCATGCTTTTTCTATGAAAGCAACAGCAGATTCCTTTTCAACAAGGTCTGCATGAGCCCGCATCCACTCTCCTTTCATTGCATAGGTGCGCCAGTTATTAAGTCTTCCTGAAAAATTACGCATTACTTCAGATAAAGGGGTTCGCATGCGGTCTTGCCATCTCCGCCATAACTCTTTCGATACATGATCTTTATATAAATAAAGTGCGCCGGTTAGTGCAGGGATAAAAAACTCACCGTGCGCATCCGGGATGGAATCGCTGCCTCCGGCAAAACATCCGGTAGCATGATCCATTGCTTTTACACCTGATGTTTTTAAATCATTAGCACGACCGGCATCAAGCAATGTCCCAACAGCAAAGGCATAATATGGGGTTGAATATTGATGCTCCCGTTGTAGATAAGGATCAATGATTGCGCCCCGCTCATCCTGATATTTGCGGGCAACCTGGCATAAACCTTCAACATCATCCAGATAAGCCTGGGGTGAAATGTTTAAAGGTTCCCAGGGAGTGGCTGTGAGATGGAATCTGTTTCCGCTGAAACATTTCGCTGAATCCTGTCCATTTACTGAACCACTAAAAAACAGCATCATTGGAATCAACAAAAAATAAAGATAAATCGTCGGAACAATTGAATATTTCATATATTTAGTCTTTTAAAATTTTTTGAACTCTAAAATAGAATTTTTTTTACAATTTTGATTATTTCCAGTGCCCATTTATAATCCCCCTTTGTAGATACACGCCGCGGCGTGTATCTACAAAGGGGGATATCCTGCAGCAGGCACAAAAACATTGAATATGTTATAACATATTTAACGTTCTATTTAAAAAAACCAGATGAGGGGAAATGGACATGGTGAAACGTTTTGAGGTCAGAATAATCAAGGGTTATCATTTCGAAAGCTTTTTGATTAACGTATCCTGCAAATCAAAATAATTGTAC
>CAYNPZ010000409.1:0-2961 GCA_964399175.1 uncultured Bacteroidales bacterium
AGACGCAAGCATTGCGTCTCTACTGCTATACCTGTAACTACATGGCTGCTTACTGCTTACTGCCTACTTCTTTCTCCATTTCTCCCTCAACCGCTCCAGCTCCTTTCGGTAGTCCGCCTCACCTTCCTTAAAAATATGGTTGTTACGCTTCTCAATATCTTCGGGATTGGTGTTGTTGTATCGTATTGGCGGTGATTCGCCGGTGCAGAACAGGTAGTTGCCTTCAACCAGGTTGGTGGTGGCCTGATGGAACCGCAAGGGTGATTTGGCGATGTTGTAGATCAGGTTGTTTGCAATCAGCAGATCGGTAGCACCCTGATCAAGGAACATGCCGTTGCTTTCGGCGCGGCCGGCATTCAGGGGCACATCATGAATGTGATTATTAATCAGCTTGCTGTTGGGCTGAAGTCCCAGCATGTAGATGCCCCCTCCGTCGCTGAGGATCTGCATCACATGATGGATGTGATTGCCTTTAATAACATTTGCCTTGCTGGGGGTCTTCTGCGGACTCCACATCCAGCCTATGGAGATGCCGGTATAGGGGTGCCAGCCTATCTCGTTGTTCTCTATCGTGGTGTTGGCCACCAGTCCGCCCCAGATGCCCACGGCCCCGTAATACTCGCGTCCGCATTTTTCAATGGTGCAGTTCCTGATGGTATTGCCATCGGCAGCCTGCTCAGGCCGGGCTTTCCACCAGGCCTGACCGTTCACCTGCCGGTCGCGGCCCTCACCGATCATAACCCCGTTTCCGGCGATATCTGTGAACACCGAATTTTCTATCGTACAGTCCTTGCTGCCCGTGGATATCCACAAACCGGACGTGCCAAAGTGCTTAAACGTACAGTTCCTGAAGGTGCAATTTTTCATCCATCTGCCTTTGATGGCTGCAGGAACCACGGTCCACCCCTCCTGTCTTTTGGGCCGCGGATCATAGTGTGTGGCCTGGACGCCGCAATACCCCATCTCAGGTATGTTCCAACGGGTATGCTGAAAGGTGAGGCCTTCAAAGACCAGGTTTTCGATGGGTGCTGATTCCCTGCCTTTAAAATGCATCAGTCCATCGGAGAAGGGGACGGTTGTCTTCAAATGGTTGGGATTCGTTCCTTCAGGGAGCTGAAGATACACGCGGTTGTTTGCCTCATCAAAATACCATTCATAAGCTGTATCCAGAAATGATTTGGAGTTGGCCGGGTAGTAGCGGGGATGCTTCTCCCAGTGATCCAGGTTGAAGAAAGAGGGGCTTTTTGCCCCGATCGAATCCACGGCCCGCAGATTGTTGGTTTGCCAGTTAATATTTTTAACGCCAATTCTTGAGATCGACCAGTCGTGCAGCAGCACCAGCTCCACGCTTTGTACATCTTCAGGACGGGGAAAATCGCCTTCATTGAAATAGAAATTGGTACGGCGGTCCTCCCCTACCTCTGCCACACGCAGATACCCCTCGTTGGGATGCCGTGCCCTGGTGCATCTTTTATCGGCGATATAAAGCTCCCGGAGGTTTCCTGCCTTCGGAGGGATCCGGGTCATCCACACGCCGTCACCTGTACGGCTCCAGTTGTATACCGGCATGCCGCCCGAGATGACCGGTCTCGCCCCGGGCATGGCTTTGTATGATATTCGATACCGGTCGGAACCGGAATCTTCAGGACCAAACTTCAGCGGTTCTGAGATCCGGTAGGTACCTTCCCTGATCCACACGGTGATGTCGGATTCAGGGCCATCTGCCAAAACCTTCCGAACTGCCTTCTGGGCCTGTTCGATGGTCTTAAAAGGCTGTTCTTCGGTACCGGGATTGGTGTCATCGCCCAGCGGGGAGACGTAAAAATCCTTTGCTTCAGCATAGGAAGCCAGTAAAAGACCAAAAACCAGGAAAACGGCCAGGCTTTTTAAAGCGGCCGGGATGCTTAACTTATGGGTAAATGTGTGCATAATCATTTCAATTTATAAAGATCATTAAAACTCTAACCCGAATTATTCTCCCGCAGCTATAGCTACAAACAAATTTCTTTTAACCTGATGATAAGTACCATGCTCATAGGTATTGTAGATTTTTTTTGAACCAAATAACTTTTATGATTGCCCCCTAAGAAAGACATATCAAAAGTTTAGAATTTAAAGTACAGCATAACTTTACTAATAAAACAAAATTTTTAGAAGTGATAACATAATTCTGTCGCTAAAATATAAAATAAAAAATTAATAAAAAGTTCGGTTTAAGAAGGCGCCTCCCACGTCAATACAGAAGAAAAGGCTTCCGGATTTCTTTCCATCGAACCTCATCTTTATTCAGATGATCATCGAGATCGGAAATAAACGCAGATTGATCCTCTACCCACTCCCGAAGGTACGTACTGCCATTCAGCAGATCAATGGCCAGCCGGTTTGTTTCGTATTCAAACTCAAATTCCCTCCACAGCGGGTAGTCCGGGAGAGTGAGCCGGATTGCCTTAAGCATGAGGGCACCCAGTCGGTAAGGCTTGAAGTCATGATGCTTGTAATACAAAATGCTTTATGTATATAAACGGTTATAACATACCCTGAATTAAAATATTTAAGACCACAAAGCACGATCGAAAAAGCCAAAAAAAATATATTCGGTTCTTACAATCGATCTTCAGAATTTTGAAAAAAATTCGTTGAATACAACAACATCATATAAAAATTCTGATCATTGATTGATAAATCCGGCAATCTTTTATCAGAATATTAGAATGATGATGTTTCATACGACCATTTACTATCAACATCTTTTGATAATATTGTTATATACTGCAATTATCATTCAATCTTTGTAGATTTACATGTCATGACCGTCAATCTTATTTCAAAATTCTGGAAAAATATATAATATCTCTGCAATCATTTCATAACAATTTTCGCTATCTTTACCCGGGTCATTCAATCACAAACTTTTATCATCATGCCTGAATACATGCGTCCCCGAAATGACAAGGCACGTCT
>CAYNPZ010000410.1:0-217 GCA_964399175.1 uncultured Bacteroidales bacterium
GAATGGCACCTCATTATCTGTTATGTTGGTTACGTAGTAGGGGGAGATATCCTTTTTGAGAAACATGGAAGTACATGAAACCCCGAGATATCTGATCGATTCGTGTTTTTCCCTTTCCTTCTGAGGAATGCCTGACCACAGTTTCGGAATAACTTTTGAAGGGAGGGTGAAAACAACTTTATCGGTGTCGTATTCCTTATCGTTTTCAAATACCAGC
>CAYNPZ010000410.1:231-2941 GCA_964399175.1 uncultured Bacteroidales bacterium
TCTACATAACCAAACATCTCTTTTTTTAAACCGCTTCTCCTGGCCGCATACATGCGCTGTATGGTAGCCCATATAAAGGCTGCTGAGGTATCCTTGTAAAGTTCACCGAGTTTGGCTCTGAGAAGTGGCAGCCACATTTTTTCAAAGGTTCTTTTTCCCGACCACTTCTTCAGCCAGTCTGCAACATGCTGGTTTTCCAGTTTTTTCCAGTTTTTTATTCTGGATGCAATAAAAATGGTCAGGCCAAGCCGGAACTTATCAATTAATCCCAGTGGCGGAAATTTGAGGAATTCAAATGTGTTGGACATTGAATAAAGCTTACCGTGGGTATAGAAGCCTGTTTTGGTTTCCTTCCAGTTTAACTGGTCATCTATTCCAAGTTCCTTAAGCAAATTCCTTGTATTCAGGTCGGACATCAGGATCACATGGTAAAATTTATCCCAGGTAATGCCGTTAAAACTCCAGGGTTCGGCGAGTCCGCCTACCTTTTCTGAAGCTTCAAATATACTGACATCATACCCTTTATCTTTTAAATTGAGCGCCATGCTCATGCCCAGCATACCTCCACCTATTATGGATATTTCCTTGTTTTTTGACATTAGTACCTTACTTTTTATTTTCGGGCATTTTTTGGCAGAAAATCAAATTCTAATTAGGATTTAGTTTGTTGATGATTGCTACCATGTTTTCAGCAACATTTTCCCCGAAAACGTTGCTTTGTTGCCCGTTGGGATTGAATTCAGAAACCTTTGATGACCAATTGTCCATCCGGATATCAATTAGTCTGTTCCAGCCTTCTTCTATGGTTTCGAGCCACTCGGTCTCTGTGCGCAGGGTTAGGCAGGGTTTCTTTAGTATATACGCTTCTTTTTGAATGCCACCGGAGTCGGTGATGATTTTGTGAGCGTTTTGCTCCAGATTGAGAAAATCCAGGTATCCATGTGGTTTTGTAATATATATATTGTTACTGATTGTCAAATGGTTGTTTCGGATAACTTTCTCTGTCCGGGGGTGACAGGGGAAAACCACTTTTTTGTCAAGGTCTCCCAACTGATACAGGATGTTTTGCAGGTTTACCGGGTTATCTACATTATAGGGCCGATGCAATGTCAGTAAATAATATTCCCCCGGGGTCAAATTCAAATTATCCATAATGGCTGATTGTCTGGTAGCAACCTGTTTGTTTTGAGTAATGGTGTCCACCATAATGTCGCCTGTGAGGTAACTTCTCTCCTTTAATCCTTCTTTTTCCAGAATTTGCATTGCATTTTGTGTTGGGGCAAACAAATGGTCAGAGATGTGGTCGGTGGCTATTCTGTTGATTTCTTCGGGCATATTTCTGTTGTAACTCCTCAGGCCAGCCTCAATATGTATTACCGGGATATGTGCCTTTGTTGCCGCTAATGCACCGGCCACAGTAGAATTGGTATCGCCAAACACAATTAGCAGGTCGGGCTTTTCCTCTTGAATGATGTTATCCAACTGGATGAGAATTTTTCCGGTCTGTACGTTGTGTGAACCGGAGCCAACCTCAAGGTTGTACTCCGGAGCTTTGATGTTCAGATCCCTGAATATTCTGTTTGACATGGGATCATCATAATGCTGGCCTGTATGCACCACCACCTCATCATGATAATGGCTCAGGAGCTTGCTTAGGGGAGCCAATTTAATAAACTGTGGGCGTGCACCAACGAGAGAGATGATTTTCATTGGGAAGATAGCTTGGTATTAGAATTTACTGTTCAACCACTTCGTGGTTGTTTGGTTGTTATAGTGGTTAACTCCCCGCAGCTGCGGGGAGTTACTAAAAATTTGATCCCTTCGGGATCACAACAAGACAAATATTATCAAATGGAATGAATTTCTATAGGCCTTTTTTTGTATATTTCACTTATAAATGTTCACACTTTTTCCATCTGATTGTTGAAGGCTTTTTCTACCAGTTCCGATTTGAATCCCTTATATCCCGGAACTTCAGGAATGGGGCCGGTGTCGGCAATTTCACAACCCGTGGAACAGCTTGCCGCCAGGCGCTGGACTTCAGAAAATTTCACCTTGTTGAATTCGTCCTTTGCGTAGTGGTCGTTCAAATAATCGCAAAGCTGCTGTACTTCGTTTCCGACGCCCCTTTCCATTAACCGGAATGAATCATATATAAAATCTACAAATTCAGGATCAGGTAGATTCGTGCCTCTTCCAATACCTATGTACTGTTTACCCAATGATTCAATATCATCTGCCCTATAGATATTGGCTGCATCTAAAATTCCTGTTAATCCGGGTGCTTTATTAACAATATTCTGAACCTGTTCATGATAATATTTGTGTGCTATTCCAATGACAAGATATTCTGCTTCTTTTACTGCTTTTTCAATGTCATTGGTAAAATAAGGGGGTAAGTTATTTTTTTCAAGGTTTTGATCATTCTTCTTAACAAAGGGATCATGGATGGTGACTTTACAGCCTTTATCCAGACATTGAAGTGCAAACTGCAAAGACGGGCTGTTCCTTGTATCTTCCGAGTTAAACCTGTACGCCGCCCCCAGGACAGCTATTTTCTTCCCGTTGATCTGTCCGAAGTTTCTTTCAAATAATCTGATGGTTTGACGGGGGGAATCATCATTGATGATTCGTGAATGAAGAATAAGACTGTTTGAAGTATCTACACCTGCATGGTATTTTCTCCACCACAAGAGAATGCCGTCTTTGG
>CAYNPZ010000411.1:0-2932 GCA_964399175.1 uncultured Bacteroidales bacterium
GGGTACCGCCAAGCACCCACCGCACACAATAAGCTGCGCCCACGCCTTACGTGAGCGACAAGCCTATTTTCTGTGTGCGGTAAGAAATTTGGCGGTTTTCTGAAGCTCAGAAAATAGCTTTCGCTATAGTATCTTTATTTCTTTTATACTAACCTCAAAGATAATAATTATTGCTGGTATTTTATTGGCTTAAATTACTAATATTATCTTTTTTTAAGATTTTATTGATTAATATTCAGTTTATTAACAGGGGTACCGGTACCCCAGGGACTGGTTTCAGATGCAAATATTCATTTGATTTGTTTCAAACAATCTAAAATCAAATGCTATGGCTGCAGAAATTATCACTACAGACGACCTCATTACCTTTAAAATTGAATTGATCGAGGAATTCAAAAAACTCTTGGAGGAACATACCGGACATCCGGCAAAAAAATGGCTGAAATCCCCGGATGTGAGAGAACTATTGAATATCTCACCAGGCACGTTACAAAACCTGCGTGTAAACGGAACACTTCCCTTTACAAAAATCGGAGGGGTGATCTACTACGATTATGATGATATTCAGAAAATGCTACAGGAAAACAAACAACAAAAATCCTTACAGTTTTAAAGGATGATAAATGAACTACATCAGACACCTCACCGGGTTTTATGACAAAATTTCGGATGATAACCGTTTATCATCTACCCACGTTAGTTTGTATATGGCCCTGTTTCAGTTTTGGAACGCGAACCGCTTTGAAAATCCAGTTTCTATCAGCAGGGGTGAAGTAATGAAACTGGCTAAGATTGGGTCCTGTCACACGTATTATAAATGTATGCGCGACCTGGATGCATTTGGTTATCTGAAATATGAACCCTCCCACAATCCATTGCAGGGAAGCAAGGTTTACATGTGCAGTTTTGACACAACCTGTGCACAAGCAGTGCATCATACTTATGACAAAAGTGACACAAGCAGTGCACAAGCAGTGCATCAGTCTGGTGGCAAAAGTGGCACAAGTAGTGCACAAGTAGTGCATCCTTCTTTAAACAATATGAAACATATAAACAATAAAACATCTAAAACGGAGAAAAAAAGCGATCAGGATTTTAAAAATAAAATTCCTCCCGAAAAAGGAAATGTGATCCGGTTTTTTAAAGCAGAAAAAAGCAGCGAGCTGGAAGCCAACAAATTTTTCAATTATTTCGAATCTAACGGGTGGAAAGTTGGGGGCCGCGCGAAAATGAAAAACTGGCGCGCAGCCGCCCGCAACTGGATCCTCAATGTCGGTAATTACCAAAAAACCAATCCCCAAAAACTCACAAAAGACAAAAACTATGGCGAACCTTTATGATTTCAGGCAATGCCTCATCAAAATGGAGAACAAAGGCAGGCAGCTTTTTGGCAGTCATTTTGACATTCAGCCGGAAGACCATCCCCTGATTTTTAAACTCCTGGTCTGGGTTGTCAGGGATAAAGTTAATGCAAAAGACCAGGGCTTATATCTCCATAAAGGGATCATGCTAACCGGTCCGGTAGGCTGCGGAAAAACGTCCCTCATGAAACTGCTGCAGTATTTTCTGCCACGCGAACAAAGGCACATCATCAAATCCTGCCGCGATGTAAGTTTCGAGTTCATTCAGGACGGCTACGAGGTGATCTCCAGGTATTCCAGGCAATCCTTCCATTATCACCGGCCCAAAACCTATTGTTTCGACGACCTGGGCACCGAAAACTCCCTCAAATACTATGGCAACGATTGCAACGTCATGGCGGAGATCCTGCTTTCCCGCTACGATTTGTTCATCACCCAGCGGCTCATCACCCACCTCACCACCAACCTCAACAGCTCCGAGATAGAACAAATCTACGGACCCAGGGTGAGAAGCAGGATGCGGGAAATGTTTAATTTGGTGTCGTTTTCCAACAATTCTGGAGATAAACGCCTTTAAATTGAACTTTCATGAGCACCTTATAAAAATAGACAATCAGCGAGTAAATGTTTAACCTGGTGTCATTCTCTAATGGAACAAAAGATAACCTTGTATAGTTGGATTATTCTCCAAAGCAGAGTTTCCAGAACAGATTACATCAATTGTTTTATTACATCAATAAATTCCCGAACCGAACTTATTAGGGGAGATATCGTGGGGCCATCATAATCATACAAATCACCATAATCTCCTTTTTGCCTGAAATCAAATAGTTTGGTGTAAAGCTTCCCGTATTTTTTGTCAATCAATCCAGTTTTAACAAAATGCAATCCAAATTGCGTTCTAGTTCCATCATGAGACTGAGTTTCTATGTTATTTTGTAAAAGGAGAGCGATCACAGCATAAAAACAGGCATAATACAATCTGTTTACCACAGCATTCCATCTTTGATTTTTAGCCAATATAAGAGCATCCTCATAGGATTCTTCTGATCTCTGTAAGCGATACCTGATGTAATCCTCCCGGTTATTAATGGTCATATCCGGACACCTTCCTTCTTTACATTTTTATAAAGAGGCGAATATTTAAGACTGCCATCCCAGTAATTTTTCGGATAAATGAAAACAGATATCACCTGGACTGTTTCCAGTTCGAGATCATATAATTTATCCCGAAATTTATCCTCTATTTCATTGGTTACTTTCGGCGCATCAACAAGAATCAAAATATCCCAGTCTGAACTGGAATGATGATCACCCCTGGCCCTTGATCCGAACAAATAAGCTTCAGCATCCGGATCAGCCTGATGAATGGCTTTTCTTATTCTATCGATCATTTCCTTATAATTCATCCTTATTACTGTTTTTTCAAAGATACGAATTTTTATAAACTGCATCAACGATTGCAATGTTCTGGACGAAATTCTGCTTTCCCGCTACGACCTGTTCATCACCCAAAGGCTCATCACCCACCTCACCACCAACCTCAACAGCTCCGAGATCGAACAGATCTA
>CAYNPZ010000412.1:0-2920 GCA_964399175.1 uncultured Bacteroidales bacterium
CTGTATTTGAAAACAATTTTCTTTCCGATCATGTTCATCCACCAATCAGAAAATGACTCATTATGAGGAGTATATAAATTGACTTGCAAGAAGGCCAGGGATCCGGTAAAGAACCGAAGTTGCTAAACGATAATTTTTTAAAATCTCACTGACAATCCGCCTCCGACTCCAAACCGATTGTCATAACTGGCTTTCAGAGAAAAGTCCCTTCCCAGGAAATATTCCAATCCTGCCGACCAGACGAGTTCATCTTTGAAATTCATGGTTTCACCGGTTACTTCATTTGTTAGGTCATTCACCCAGCCAAAATCTGTTCTATATTCAAGTTCGCCGAATAAAACGGTTCGGGGAAAAATCATCAGTTCCCGTTCAATACCTATTCGGGGTCGCAACTGATTATCCACACGTACATCCAGATGGAACATATACGGGGTAAAAAATCTGAATCCGGCAATGGCAGTTGGGGTAATTTCATTAAAATTCAACTCCTCTTCTTCATTTTCAGCGTTCACCCCTGCAAAAACGCGGAAATAATCGTACAAATACCGTTCATAAGTAAACTCGGCTTCACTAATTTGATTCCAGCCATATTCGGCATTTAAGTTAAACTGGTTTCTGATATTGGAAGATACAAGTTTTATCTGAGTTTTATGAGAAGCTATATCTGCTGTACCCCATGAATAATACTGGTTGGTTTCATGCTTTAACTCTGAGACCGGATGCCCTTCAAGCCGGGGATCGCGAGGCGTATCATAGCTGTATATTCTTGCCATGCCTCCCATCATATGATAGAGTATATGGCAATGGAAAAACCAATCGCCATATTCGTTGCCATAAAATTCGATGGTTATTTTTTCCATTGGCGGAACATTAACCGTATGCTTCAAAGGTGAGTATTCTCCGTTTTCGTTGATGACCCTGAAAAAATGACCGTGCAGGTGCATGGGGTGGTGCATCATAGTGAGGTTGTTAAGCGTTATCCGGGTTATTTCCCCTTCTTTAATCTTTATCTTATCTGTTTCATCCAGTGGAACACCATTCATGCTCCAGACATAGCGGTTCATATTGCCGGTGAGATTAAGCAGGACTTCATTGACCGGTGCATCTTCCTTATAGGTTGTTCTTTCGGGAGATTGCAGATAGTCATAATTATACTCTGCAAACATGTTCATGTCATTCATATCATCGCCCTCTTCCATGTTCATTTCCTCACCTTCTTCCATGTTACCATCACCTTCCATTTGCATCCCCCAGTTTTCCATCATCTTGTGAGGTTCCTCCTTTCCCGGCTGAAATTTCATGGCCGGGGCGCCCATGCGCATATCCATCCGGGCCATTTTCCGCATCATCTCTATTTTATCAGGTTTTTGAACATCCGGAGCCGGCAGCGTCTCTCCCTGTCCTAAAAATGCGGAGGAATGGCCTGACCCATCCTGTGCCGTGGCCCGAAATTCTATTTTTCCATTTTCCGGTATGGTAACAATGAAATCGTAAGTTTCCGCTACACCAATAAATGTCTTGTTTCGCTCAACCGGTACTACATTTAATCCATCTGCTCCCACCAACGTGGGATTTCCCCCGCCAAAGGTCATCCAATACGAAGAAGATGCTGAGCCGTTTATGATACGCAGCCTTACCCTTTCTCCCGGGTTAAAGCCGGGGTATTCCTGCTCCTGTGCTCCGTTCACCAGAAAAGCGGGATAATAGATATCTGCTATATCAGCACCTTCCATTCGTTGTTTCCAGAAATTTAGCTGAGCACCCAGAGCGCCTCTGGCAATTACTTGATTAAGAGGAGTGGCCGTTCCCTTTTTCATGTTGTACCATTCATTGCCCCTTTTCAGATTACGCAAAACATTCATGGGCTTTTCATTGGTCCAGTCGGATAACACCATGACCAATTCCTTATCATAGTTTAAGGTTTGTTCCTGCGGGTCAATAACCAGGGACCCATAAACTCCGCTCTGTTCCTGTAGCATGGTGTGAGAGTGATACCAGTAAGTGCCTGATTGTTTCAGCTCGAACTCATACTTTTGGGTTTCTCCCGGCATGATCGGGGGCGTATTTAAATAAGGAACCCCGTCGTAAAAGTTCGGCAGTAAAATCCCATGCCAGTGGATCGAGGTCTCTTCATCCATCTCGTTTTTTACATAAATCACGGCATAGTCTCCTTCGGTAAATCGCAATGTTGGGCCGGGAATTTGTCCGTTGACGGTCATACCGGTAACCTCTTCTCCTGCTTTATTGACCTTTTCCTGCCTTAATGTAAGGTGGTATGTGGTTGTATCGGTTTGAGCCATTACCGGTAATTGTCCTATAATAAGCATGACTGGAAAAAGTAAAATGATGCTTTTTTTCATAGGTACATACTATATATTTGTTATTTGCCTTCAACAACCGGCAAACCCAGCGTTATCCAATCATGCATTCCGCCTCGATAATACAATATCTTTTCAGGTGGATAACCGGTCGACAATAAGTTGTGGATAGCAGTAGGCGATTGCGGACATTGCGGTCCGTTACAAAAAAAGATGGCCGGTTTGTTACGGTCCAGCTCATCCATCCTGTCTGTTATTTCATTGTGAGGAATATTTTTGGCACCGGAGATAGTGGAAATTTCATAAAAATCTGATGTACGGGAATCTATTATCGGAAGCCCGTTTTCCTGAAATTTATGTACCTCCAATTCATCTACGGTACGAACATTTTCTGCGATTTTAATCGGTTGAATTTTTCCCCAGGTTGTATCTACTATCACCAATCCGGTTTCACCTTTAACAGATTGAGGGACCCTTTGGAATTTTTCTCTTTTGGGTGGTCGCTTTTCACTAATGTCCATTTGTTTTTTATTCTTCATATTATTTAGAATGACCAACAGTTATTCTCTATTATTGTTCACTTCTAATGTTGTATTTATTTA
>CAYNPZ010000413.1:0-2596 GCA_964399175.1 uncultured Bacteroidales bacterium
CCATTTAGAAGGATAACACTAAATGTAGTATGTAAAAGAATTAGTCATTCATGTGTGCTTTGTGCTGAAGTTCTAGATGGTGGCCCAGAAGAACTTAAGGATCAAATAATTGCTCGTGGTAGTGATAATCTGTTCTGGCATGGAACATTTGGCGCTCATCCTGAAGAAGATGATTTTGAGGGGATAGAAAGTGGAGAAGAATTAATTCGGCATTACCGAGTGAATCATTTTCCTGCAGCTAAACGCGAAGACATAAAAGTAAGAAGAGAAAGGAGACTTAACATTCTCTGGAAAGTACGAGGTTTGGAGGAAATATATCTTGCTAATACTACTGGTGACAAAATTTCGTTCCAAGGCAATGGATGGATTGAAATCGGTATAAGTGCTGGGAATTGTTACAAAACCGTTAGACTGCACTTCGAGCACGATGGTGGGACGGACCCTAGATCATTATACCTCAAGGAAGTTCAAGATATCTGAGTTAATTATAGATGTTCCATATAAAATTATTATTGAATAAAATATGGAATTTGTTTATGAATATGTTTTTCGTAGTTATAAATTGGGGTTCATATGATGATTTTTATTTGTAGAGGGCAATATCATGATTCCTATAAGACTTTCTGATATTTATCAAAATAGTTCTGACTTTTCTAGCGAAGAGATACTACTTCCCAATGACTTATTGGAAAATAGTATTGATAGACGGGGTTATTATATTACTGAAACAATCATTTCTTTAGAGCACCGGAATATCGATACCCCTTTCCATATCTGGGTACAACCAACAAAAGATCTGAGTAAGAATAATTCAAATTATTTTACTGAACTTATAATTAACCAGGTCGAGATTACTTCAGGGAAAATATCACCATCGAAAAAAAGTGAAAATAATTGGAGATATCTTGGAAAATACGAATTTTCTCCGAGTGCTTCTAACACCAACCATATATGTATTGAGTCTTCATTTTCTGTTCAAAGTCTTTATCTTACAAATACTTCATCCACTCCCCCAAAAAATTATGAACAGTTTGAATATAGAAACTTTGGTTTTTGCCGCAGTGAGATTGGACAATCCGAGTTAGTACCTTCGACCGTAGAGGTAGCGAGTGAGCAAGATTTTACGCTCAAATGGACAGTAGGAAAAACTTCAGTAGGGAAGGAGGGAAGTCTTGTTATAGGTATACCGTGGGGTATTATACCGCCCCCTAAATGGAAAGGGGCGAGAAAAGATAAATCCTACGTGAATGCTACACAAGATAGCCATTGGAAAATAACTGATAGAGACTGTATTTTGAAAGACATATCTCCCCAAGTAGATCTCCAGTTTAAACTATTACCCTTTAAAACTTATAGCTTTAAAACTAGAGAATATCTTGTAAAAATTAAGCCTTCAATTCCACTTACCCAAGGGGATAATATAAGCATCGAATTCAGTGGCAAAGATTCCAGTATGTTAGAAATTATGCAATGTTTTCCCTATCACTATAAGCAAACGCAAAAAATTCACTGGTACACGCCCACCGTTCCTTTTAGAGTTCTTGTAGACCCAAAGGGAAAAGGTATTTATGCATCCCTGCCAGTGCGAGACTCCCATAGTCTAAATATCACTCCGAAAGATGAAGAAAAGCAAATTTTCGCTTTTTTTCAAAGCTTTGCCTCTGAAGAGCCACAATTAAGTTGTGCTTTTACCACTGATTCAGCAAGAAATAAAAAGAGAGACGTGATTTCATGCAGAGAGAGAAACACTCTATCTTTAGATTCGGATAAATGTAGAACTACTAAACCAAACGATTATATTGTTAAATGGCCCTATTATTCAGATGATAATTTACTTCATTCTAAAAAACTCGCAAATCCTGTTATAGACTCGAAGTCAATCTCGCCTTATAAAGTTTTTTGGGGTGATATTCACGGTCACTGTGAACTCGATGATGCATTGGGGTCTCCTACCGAATATCTAAAATATGGAAGAGATACTGCTTGTTTAGATTTTTGTGCTATAACCTGTCACGGAGAATATCTGACCAATAATTCTTGGCATGAGATACAAAACCTTATAAACGAGTTTAATTCACCAGGGGAGTTCATAACTTTTAACGCTTTTGAATGGACTGCCCTATCCGGTCATAAAAATATATATACACCGAGAGAAGATCTTCCTATTGTTCGTTCTACTGATAGGCCAGTAAATGGCTCAAATACGAATTTCGAAAAGACATTTAATCAATCAGAAGAAGAAAATTCGCTTCTGGAAATACCACACCACACGCTAGATGGTTATGACGAAAAGGAATTTCATCTAGGTAAAAGGGAACTAATAGAAATATATTCTATGTGGGGAAGTTCAGAAAGTAGAAACAATCCTCTTTGGGATAAACCTCAACCGGGTTCATCTGTCAGGGAAATATTGAATCAAGGGGCAAAACTAGGCTTTACTGCTGGGTCAGATACTCATGATGGTAGACCAGGGTTTTCTTCGAATGTTGAAGGTGTAAAAAGTAGATATGCAAACCTAACATATAAGAACGGTATCTTTGCGGTACTTGCGAAGAATCTGTCAAGGAAGTCAATATTCAATGCATTACTGAACAGA
>CAYNPZ010000413.1:2606-2901 GCA_964399175.1 uncultured Bacteroidales bacterium
TTTTGCTACTACCGGTAAAAGGATTTTACTTTTAATGCGTGCTAATAGAGATAACTGGATGGGGTCGGAGATGAATGAAGACAACCTAAAACTCGATGTTTTTATTGCAGGAACAGATATAATAGAAAAAGTTGAGATTATAAAAGATGGAATCGTATCAAATGTATACAAGCCAAATCAGAAATATTGGAGCGAACTACTAGAACCTGATTTTGAACGGTGGAGGTATATTTATCTAAAGGCAACTCAAGTAGACGGAGAAATCGCATGGTCAAGTCCAGTATTTCATTGTTAA
>CAYNPZ010000414.1:0-929 GCA_964399175.1 uncultured Bacteroidales bacterium
CTATGGAGAAGTTAACCATCAGACAACGGATTACCAATCGTAGTGAAGTGTCAATTGATAAATATCTTCAGGAAATCAGCAAAGAAGATTTGCTTTCACCCGAAGAAGAAGTTGAATTGGTAAGAAAGATTAAACAAAAAGATGAAGAAGCTTTTGAAAAACTTGTCAGATCCAACCTTCGTTTTGTTTTTTCTGTGGCAAAACAATATCAGAATAAAGGTCTGAGCCTGGGTGATCTGATCAATGAAGGCAATTTGGGTTTAATAAAAGCAGCCAGAAGATTTGATGAAACCAAAGGATTTAAATTCATAACTTATGCCGTTTGGTGGATCAGACAATCCATTGGGCAAGCTTTAGCTGAAGAAGGGAGAATGATCAGACTGCCTGTGAATAAAATCGGAGCTATCAGGAAAATTAACGAAGCTTTTTCTGAGTTGGAGCAAAAACATGAAAGAGAACCTTCTCTCCAGGAAATATTCGAGGTTTTAGAATTATCCCCAAAGGAAATCAAGGATGCCTGGAGTCATAATAATAAACCCCTTTCCATGGATGCTCCTATAGATAAAGAGGGAGAAGAAAATATGTACAATACTATGGAAAGTGATGAAAGTCTGAGTCCCGATAAAGACTACATCAATAAATCCCTTAATCTTGAACTCGAAAGGGCACTATCCTCTCTTAACCAACAAGAAGCAACCGTTATCCGGTTATATTATGGTATAGGGGATGAATACCCAACAACCCTATATGGAATCGGGCAAAAGTTTAACCTAACCAGAGAAAGGGTAAGACAAATTAAAACCAATGCGATTAAAAAACTCAGAAACTACAGCAGAAGCAAAGCCTTAAAATCCTATCTGGTTTAAAGTCCTTTGCCGGAAAGAATCAACTCTTAGTATTCTCAGAATCATTTTTTTTCACGTAAGATG
>CAYNPZ010000414.1:939-2877 GCA_964399175.1 uncultured Bacteroidales bacterium
ATCCTGAAAATTTTAAATTTTCTTGACTTTCCCGTTGAATTTTATTACCATTTTTACACCATAAAATTATTGCCTTATGAAAAAGTCAAATTTACGTATTTTAGTTGCAACCTTAGCAGGTGTGCTCTTTGGTTTTATTTGTTATTGGATTTCTTGCGAAACTTTTGAGGCTTTGGAATGGCCTTGCATGGTTCAGATAGTCTTAAGCCGGACTTTAATTGGTTTTGCCATTGGCATTAGTCTGTTTAAATGGCCCTGGCTCCTTCATGGAATCATCATGGGACTGATCTTCTCACTGCCCCTGGCATTTGACAGACTAACCGTTGAAAGCGCTGAAATGAGTTCAGCCCTGGTATTTATTGGTACACTGATCCTGGGTATTATCTATGGCATTCTCATTGAACTGATCACCTCAGTGCTTTTCAAAGCCAAAGCCGAATAAAAAAGATTAACCGGTGCCGGTTTTTAAGAATGTTCATTAATAACACAAATAAGAAATAAAAAAGGTAAGGTTATTTTTTATTGCTTTGGCAGTGACTATGGCCTTCCAAAAAATTTGTGAACAAGGTGAAGTAAAATATGAGTTAACCAAAAAGTAGATTAAACAATATTTTACTTTAAGGAGTTAAGTGTTATCGCTTCCAAAATAGCAGGAGGCGAGCCTGCATTGATCGCATATTACGGCCAGGACTGTGTTAGGGTGAATAAAACTGAACAAATCCTCTATAACGATCACACTTCAATTTATTTATTGATGTAGTTATTTGATTGAAATTTAAGTGTTTTTATTATACTTTAGAAACTTTTGTCTCCGTTAATCTCACGAGAAACATTCGAAATCGATTTTAGTTAATGTTCTGCATAAATCTTGGTTAGTTGTTTGTCGGTTATCGGATGTTTCTTTTTTTCCGGTATTTTCTTTATCTTTTTACTCAAGGGTCTTCTGAAATCTTATAAAGGTGTTAAGGGTTCTATATCGGAAGTTTTATAAAATCCTTTCCTTAACCACTTTGGTAGTAAAATGAGGGATTAAACCAATTAAAAGTAATTACCATGTCTAAAAAAGAATCTGAGGTTAAATGTCCCTATTGTGGTGTAGAATTTGACATAGCACCGAAAAGAAAGCAAATGTGTCCTAATTGTAGAAATACCGTCTATCCCAGAACAAATCCTTATAACAATGAAATGCATTATCTCACAGAAAGAGAACTGGAAGATTTTGAAAAAATTAGAAGTAGGTATAGGGCTGAAGAAAAGTTTTTAAAGAAATTTCAGGAATATGGCTTAAAACAGAAAAAATTTGAAGTGAAGAATTATTATTCTATGAAAAACAGCTCCTCAATAAAGCGTGAATCATTAGCGGGTCGATGGATCCCTGTGGCATTATACTCAGCAAATATTTTATCCTGGTTAATGATCGGCATAAGGGCAGATAAATGGAATTTACTGTGGTTGGTTGTTTTACCTTTGACAGCTTTGATCTTATATATAATCCGCACCAAACCCAAAAATCTATGAACCCGAATTTTACTTTGCTTCTGATCAGCACTGTTATATTTGCCCTTCTGGTGCTCCTTTATATCCGTTGGCGCTTCAATTGGGCTGATGCCCTTGTTTTTGTAATTACTACCGGCCTTTTTTCGGCAATAATGGATTTTATTTCCTCATTCGTTGTCCACAATTATGTCTATCCGGGTAAGTCTCAGCTTTGGGTATTCACCTTCATCTTTTTTGGCTGGATAAGTGTGTGTGGAAGCTGTCTTTTTATAGCAGAGGGGATATTGGCCCACCGGGGTAAGGATATTGTAAGCCAGAGAAAGCTATGGTGGCAGGTTCCCCTTTTAACGGGAATTATTGCTGTTGTATTGGATCTTTTTATAGATCCCATAGCTGTAGAAGCTGGGTATTGGGTCTGGTCAGTGAAGGGAACAGTATATT
>CAYNPZ010000415.1:0-2864 GCA_964399175.1 uncultured Bacteroidales bacterium
TTTCTCACAAGACGGAGACGGTGAAACCCCATTGTTATAAAGTGTACCTGGCAGAACCCAATGTGTGGGCCGAAGTGACACCTACAGCCAGATCGGCATATTTCCGGTTTACCTTCCCGGATAAAGATTCTTCCTAAATTCTTCTTGATGGTTTCAATCAGGGATCGAAAGTAGAGATTATCCCGGAAGAAAATATGATTGTAGGCTATAGCCGGAACAATCACGGCGGAGTGCCCGATAATTTCCACAATTATTTTGTTGCCCGGTTTGACAAACCTTTTCAATACACCCATACCTGGAACAAAGAAAAGCTTAATAAGAATGACAGAATAGAAGAAGGAGATCATGTTGGAGCCATTGTTGGCTTTAAAACCCGTAAAAATGAAAAGGTGCATGTAAAGGTTTCTTCTTCATTTATAAGCCTGGAACAGGCAAAGCTGAATCTCAAAAGGGAGATAGGTGAAAGAACTTTTGCCCAGATCAGGAAAGAAGGATTTGAAGAATGGAACAGGGAACTGAACAGGATACTGGTTGAGGGCGGAACCCAGGATCAGACAGAGACCTTTTATTCCTGCCTGTATCGTACCCTTTTATTCCCGCGTAAATTTTATGAGTTTGATGAAAATGGTAACCGCATACACTACAGTCCTTACAATGGCAAGATAGAAAGCGGTTACATGCATACCGACAATGGTTTCTGGGATACCTTCCGTGCTGTTTTCCCCTTCTTTTCAGTGATGTACCGGGATTTTAATGCGAATTACATGAAAAGCCTGGTCAACACTTATGAAGAGGGTGGATGGCTTCCCGAATGGGCAAGTCCCGGCTATCGCAATGTAATGATTGGCTCCAACTCGGCATCTATTATAGCCAACACCTATATGTCGGGCATTCGTGGTTATAATATTGAAAAATTGTATGAAGCCATGATTAAAAATATCAGGGGCCACGGACCCGTGGAGGCGGTTGGTCGCCTTGGCGCCAAATATTACAATGAGCTGGGATATGTGCCCTATGATGTAGGAATCAACGAAAATGCAGCCCGAACCCTGGAGTATGCCTATAACGATTATTGTATCTGGCGGGTGGCAAAAGCTTTGAATAAACCTGAGGATGAAATTGAGCAATTTGCCCGGCGCTCCCAGAACTATAAAAATGTGTTCTCGGAAGAATACAATCTCATGCGGGGCAGAAACAAAGACGGCTCCTTCCAGGAACCCTTTAATCCGTTTAAATGGGGCGGTGCCTTTACCGAAGGCAACAGCTGGCATTACACCTGGAGCGTTTTTCATGATCCCGCGGGTTTGATGAATTTAATGGGAGGAGAAGAACAGTTTGTAGCCATGCTCGACTCTGTATTTGCTTTACCGCCAAAATTTGACGAATCCTACTATGGCCAGGTCATCCATGAGATCCGGGAGATGCAGATAGCCGGAATGGGTCAGTATGCACATGGCAATCAGCCCATACAGCATATGATCTACCTGTATAATTATGCCGGTCAGCCCTGGAAAACGCAGAAGCATGTAAGGGAAGTGATGGACCGCCTGTATATGCCCACCCCCGATGGATACACCGGTGATGAGGATAATGGGCAAACATCTGCCTGGTATATTTTGAGCGCCATGGGCTTTTATTCAGTGGCTCCGGGAAGCAACCAGTTTGTTTTTGGCTCGCCCCTGTTCGATAAAATCACCTTGAACCTTGAAAACGGGAATCAATTTACGATTTCTGCTCCACAAAATAGTGAAAAGAACATTTACATAAAGGACATACAGTTGAATGGAAATAACCCGGACAAAAACTGGATTGGTATCAATACCATCCTTGAGGGGGGAAATTTACATTTTATCATGGATGAGAAGCCCAACAAAGAAAGGGGCACTGAACCTGAAGATGCGCCGTATAGTTTTTCTGAATAGAATGATTTAGAGTGAGCTATAAATAAGGTTTTTTCAGGTCCTTTGATTCCGGATTAACCAATGATTGACACGTTTAAAAGCGAACCTTCAAAATAGTGCCTATTTATTTAATAGCACCAATTTCAAAAATTATTTATAATGTAATATATTGTTTTCAATGTCAGTTTTATGTTATTCCTGTTATTCATAAAAGTATTTTTTAATGAAGTTAATGATTTGTTTTAAGGCATTTTATGTAATCATGCCAAAATGTGCAAGAATTTTGCCAAAATGTGCATTGACGATGTTTTTATTTTTTATTACTATTGTCAAAATATTTTAACAAATAAATAATTGTGAAAGGAGGCGCCAATGAAAACTTAATCCAAAACTTAATTCCAAAAGATGAAAGATGATCAACTGTAAAAGAAGAAAAACGGGAAATGTTGCCGCATTCCCCGTCAATTTTTAATTAAAGAACTAAATCTAATTTAAAAATCGTGCAAATTTATGAAAAAAAAGATCAGTATTTATAACAAAGGAATGGTGTTGTTTGTTTTATTTTTCGGGTTATTTGTATGTAATCCGATGACAACATCGGCAGATTCAAATTTTACGAATGAAGAAAATGAAACCCTTTCGGATAATAACCGACAACAAGAGATCGAGGTGTCCGGTACGGTAACCGACGCACAAACCGGCGATCCGCTCCCAGGAGTGAACATCGTTGTCCAGGGAACCACTATAGGTACCACCACAGATGTGGACGGCGAGTATACCCTTGAAGCCCCTGCCGATGCCACACTGATATTTTCTTTCGTGGGATACCAGGAAGTAACTGTGGACATCGAAGGACAGCAGCAGATCAATGTGGAGATGGAACAGGCTATTACTGAGTTGGAAGAAGTCGTAGCTGTAGGTTATGGTACCCAAAAGAAAGTTAATCTCACGGGTTCAGTTTCC
>CAYNPZ010000416.1:0-2861 GCA_964399175.1 uncultured Bacteroidales bacterium
CAGGAAGGATCAGCGATTATACGGCTTTTCTCTATATGGGTGAGCTTATAGAATATGATACGACTCATAAGTTGTTTACCAATCCTTCTTACAAAAAGACCGAAAACTATATAACAGGCCGCTTCGGATAACGGCGTTGTAGAAGATACAAAAAATTATTATGAATTATCAGGAAAAAGAGTTGCAGAAGCTGAGGCTGTCACTGGTGGTCATGATGGATTATACCAGGGATCAGTTGAAGAAGGCCAAAAATGCATTGATAGATGAGGATTTGGATCTGGCTGAAGAGATTATTAACAATGAGGCCCGAATTGATGCCTTTGACATAAGCATCAACAGAGATTGTGAGAATTATCTTGCATTGCATCAACCCGTAGCAGGAGATCTCAGGTTGCTGATTGCATTGATGAAATGTGTAACCAGTACCGAGAGAATTGGAGATCATGCTAAAGGGATAGCAAAATTTCAACTGAATTTAAATACCCATTACAGCAAGAAGCTAATTAAAGAATTGGATCTGGTAAAAATATTTGATCAGGCTGATGATATGTTTGGTGATGTGATCGATGCACTGGAGAATGAAAATACGGGCTATGCGCGTAGAGTTTTTCGTAAAGACAAATACATTGACAATAAAAACCTTGATTCCGGAGGCATAATAGCTGATTTTTATTCAAAACATAATGAAGAGCTTCTTCATGGACTTTACCTTTTTCGGATAATAGGCAAATTGGAGCGGGTAGGGGATTTGATAAAAAATATTGCCGAAGAAATTATTTTCTATCTTGAAGCTCAGGTGCTCAGACACTCAAAAAATAAAAAGTCCCAATCGTAACGAATAATATTATTTAAATTCTCTTTATCACCCTTAAAAGTCCAATTGGAAACGCATTTGCAAGAAATTCATGATACCGATATTTTGTAAATCTACCAAGCCGTAGTTTGTCATAATTCTTACCGAGGGATTCAGATACCAGTTTACCCCTGCAGTGAAAACATTCATATTACGGCCATGCGCATCACTCAGGTTGATTGATGCATGGCGCAGTCCTACTTCCCAGGCTCCTGTACCATTGTCCTTACCGCCAAAGTTATTTTTTGGATTGATGCGTCCAAATCCTCTGCCGGGACTTTTATAACTTTTATTTTCACCAGTAAGCAGATAGCTTAATTGTAGATAGTTTCCGCTAAAATTATGGGATTCTGCTCTATGAGTATTGACCGAGGATTGAAATAATTCTCCCTGTATGGCGAATGGACCGGATACAAACGCCAGTTCTCCATTGATCAGATTTACCCGTTCCACATTGCTGATCGTTCCTGTATTAACATAATTCCCCGCCATGTGAGCTTCAGGCCTTGCCGATACATTATATTCATTTAATCCTGTCCTGTTACTGTATCCCACTCCCAAATGGAGAAAGCGGTGCTCTTTTTCATTATAAAAAGGCAATCCTGCGAGACGGAAAGTAAGGTTTTGGATGTTTGCTGCATCCTTGTTGTTGCCATAAGAGTTGGTGTTTCTGAACCATCCAGCTTGCCATGATAACCTGGTTTCGAATAGTTGGTTGTACAACATGATCCCTGTGTTTCTTGATGGGTTGAAAGCTTTAACTGCAGGGCGCTCCATAAAGGTGAGGTACTTTGAGCTTGTCATCTCTTCCAGGCTGAATGGTTCCTTAAAATGTCCTATTTTAAGATTGCCGACTACCGGCAGTTTCGTAATTTCTATAAAGATGTCCTTGGCCTCGACCTCGCCACCGGCAAAGTCGAGTTGCAACTTGTAGTTGATGTTATTGTATATCGTGCCGGAATTGAAAAATCTGACCCTCCGAAATTCAGTTCCGTTGGTAAGTGTTCCTAGTGAATCCTTAATTGCTTGATTGGGAAAGAATACCGCCCAGTCATTCATGATGCGGCCGCCAAATTTGAGTTTAAAATTGCCGTCATCACTTAAAAATCTGAATCCCTGGTCCCATTTTACTTCATAATCATTATTTTTCTGCGTGAATCCTAAGAAGGGTATACATATCAGACCTACCACCATCAATAATTTTTTCAAGTTCTTATCTTTTGTTTGATTTTTGAAGGTGTGATGCCGAATTCTTGTTTTATACCTCCTGGTTAATCTCTTCCTGATTGGTAATAAAGTCTCTTTGCGCCTTGAGCAGATTTACCGTATGAAGTGTGAAATTCTTCATTTCGTTCAGCAGTTGCAGAAAAAGTATGCTGTTCTTGGTGCCGGTTTTCTTTTTCTTGATTCGTTTGATTTGTGACTTCCTACATTTTGCTATATAATCAAGTGTTTTGTGTTGTTGGTTAATAACAAGCTCATTCATCTGATTGAAAGCATTGTTCTCAATGATGTGCATGGTATTGGTAAAAAGGAGGGTGATCTCCTTATTCAGATTCATCAGCTCGTCAATTTGATTATTATTGAGGCTTTTATGCTGATTGGCAATATGCTCGTAACTCGGTTCCGCAATAAAATTGAGTGAGTGTGCCATTTCCCTCAGGTAATCGGTTACCTGAACATAAAAGTGGCCAGTTTCAATATCATCTTCTTTGAGTTTATCCAGTGTCCAGTGTACATTATCTTTTATGCTCTTGGCTTCGGAGTTGAGTTTCTTCACTGTTTTATGAATCTCCTTGAGCTTTTTCCTGTCTTCTTTTGAAACAGCAACCAGGGTTTCATTGAAGGTATTGATCACCGTGTTTAGCATGTTGTTGATTTCCTTGGTACACTTTTCTAAAATGTTACCATCTTCAATCTGGTCGGCCGTGATTTCTTCCAGCTCTTTTTCCTTGGCTGATCTGTCTTTATGGATGGCATGGGTTTTTATCAGGAAGAACAAGGCCAA
>CAYNPZ010000417.1:0-2858 GCA_964399175.1 uncultured Bacteroidales bacterium
TAAGTATTCAAGGCAGGACAGAATTATCCGAATGCCCGAATATATCGGGGAAGTAATGCCGTTTCGTTATCTGGAAATTGCAGATTATCCGGGTGAATTACTGGAAAAGAATATGATTCAACAGGTTTCAGTTCACTATCCGTTTAAAGATGACGCATCGTATTTCAAGTCATCGGATAAGGTATTAAACGATGTTTGGGATCTTTGCAAGCATACGATAAAATCTACCAGTTACGCAGGTATTTATGTCGATGGGGACAGAGAAAGATTTCCCCGTGAAGCTGATTCTTATATCACCCAGCTCAGCCACTATGGTGTGGAAAGGGGATTCTCTCTTGCTCGTTATACCCATGAATTTCAAATTAGATATTCAAGTCAGTGGACTGAATGGCTCTTGCATGTTGTTTTAGCCGCCTGGGCTGACTATATGGAAACCGGTGATCCATCATCATTAGAACATTTTTATCCTGATTTAAAAGCAAAATCCCTTACTTCACTTGCTCTGGAAGATGGATTAATCAGCACAAAAACAGGACTGGTAACCCCTGAAATTATTAATTCTGTTCATTGGCATGAGAAAGAATGGAGAGGACAAGAACCTGATCAGGCAAAGTTTAGAGATATTGTTGATTGGCCGCATCCAGGTGGTTTTGGAGGTGTAAAGGGAGAAACAGACGGATTTGAATTCAGGCCCATTAATACTGTAGTAAATGCTTTCCATTATCGTGCACTTATACTTATGGAGAAAATTGCATCTGTTCTGAATAAAACAAGAGATGCTGAATTTTTTGAGAAAAGGGCAGCATTGGTAAAAAAATCCTTTAATAAAAAACTGTTGGATCGAAGTACCGGAATTTATGTGGATGGTGAAGGCAGTAGCCATAGTTCCCTTCATGCCAATATGTTTCCTCTCGCATTCGGTATGGTACCAGAAGAAAATATTGATAACGTAGTAGAATTTATTAAAAGCAGAGGAATGGCTTGTAGCCCGCGTGGAGCTCAGCACTTATTAGAGGCTCTTTATAATGCTGGTGAAGAAGATTATGCTCTCAATTTGCTCTCCTCAACTAAGGAAAGGAGTTGGGGACATATGATTTATGATGTAGGATCCACGATCACACTCGAAGCATGGGATAAAAAATATAAACCCAATCTTGACTGGAACCATGCATGGGGTAGTGCTCCGGGCAATATTATTCCGCGCAAACTGATGGGTATTGAACCCCTGAAACCCGGCTACCGTAAAATTCGGATCAAACCGCAACCAGGTTCACTAAAAAGAGCTGAGATTAAACATACTACTATTCGAGGGGAGGTGAATGTATCTTTTAAAAACAAACCCGGCCAATTATTTGTGCTCAATGTTGATATTCCGGCCAACATGGAGGCTGATGTCTATCTTCCTTCTTACTCCTCAAAACAAAAAGTTACCATGAATAACGAACCTGTTTCTTTTGAGGTTAGAGGAAGTTTTGTGGTTGTTGAGAATGTAGGATCGGGTAATACAACATTTGAAGTGTCTCTTTAATGACCGGAGAAATTTAAACAAGTGTGGTGTTTGCAAATTATGCTATCTATGAGTTTCCTCTGAAAATTGAGGCATTTTATTAAAAAAATGAATTATGAAAACATTAATTTTTATACTTATTCTTCAAACAGGTTGGATTATTTCTAACGCTGGTTTGCTATTTGGTGGTCCTCCAAACGATACGAGTGGTGTAACCTATTTAAACATGGAAAAAGCTTCTTCGTGCTATCGGTTGTATTCCGGCCGTCATACGCAAACCGCCCATTTGATTGATGCCTGTGGTAATGAAGTCCATCAGTGGCATTATGATATGAGAGGAATGGTGGAGGAAAATACTTCCGGTTTTGGCATGACCTGGCATTATGCTGAAATGCTTCCTAATGGTCATCTTCTTGCCATTATCAAGGATAAGATGATGCTGGAGCTCGACTGGAACAGCAATTTGGTCTGGAAAGTAGATACACGTGCTCATCATGATTTTCAGCGTTTACAGAACGGTAATACACTGGTGGTATCTCGCCGGGATATTGATATTCCCTGGCAATCGAATGGGAAGATAGCTTCTGATATTGTATACGAGTATACCCCGGAAAAGGAAATTGTGTGGAAATGGAAGGCGGAGGAACACATAAAGGAATTAAAAGATCGCATAGATCTTCCTCATCCTCCTCCCGAAGAATTCAATGACTGGCCTCATATTAATACTGTAGAAATGCTGGCACAAAATCCTATAGCAGGAAAAGATTCGCGGTTTCAATCAGGGAATATTCTGTTTTGCGGACGACATATCAATACCATATGGGTTGTTGACAGGGAGACCGGTAAGGTTGTTTGGGCCTGGGGCCCTGAAGTGCTGGAAGGACCTCATATGCCAACTATGCTACCTAACGGGCATATACTGGTTTATGACAATGGACACTGGACCGAAGAAACCCAACGAGGATATACACAAATTATTGAACTCGATCCATTAACCAATGAAATCGTTTGGAAATATAAAGCAGAGCCGTCAGAAAAATTTTATTCCCCCTCACGTGGATCCAATGCTTTGTTGCCTAATGGAAATGTACTCATCGCCGAATCGGATTCGGGGCATCTGTTTGAAATAACCCGGGACGGTGAAGTGGTTTGGGAATTCTATAATCCTGATATTAGGAATAATGGTGAACGAGACGCCCTTTATCGGGCAGTACCTTATCCATATGAAATTGTTAAAAAGCTACTGTCGTTATGGCAATAAAATTAATTTATTATGCACAAATATTTAATCTTATCATTCGTCTTATTTTTCTTCAATTATTGTACGGAAGAACGAAACATTGATTATTCG
>CAYNPZ010000418.1:0-2855 GCA_964399175.1 uncultured Bacteroidales bacterium
ATGAAAAACGAGCGTAACGCAGCCAGCGGATATTATAGACAGACTCTAATTATATGATGTATCATTAATAAAACAGTAATTATGAGATCCAGAAAGAACATGAACCGCCGGGAATTTATCAGGACAACAGCATCCGCTGCTGCATTTACGATTGTTCCCAGTCACGTGCTTGGAGGAATGAAATATGTAGCTCCGAGCGACAAGCTGAATATTGCCAATATCGGATGTGGTACCCAGGGACTGAGAGAAATGTCGGGTCTTATCACCAATCCGGATGTTCAGATCACAACTGTATGTGATCCGAATAAGTTTACCACCAATTATGTGGATTGGTCACGTTATGGACTGCGCAACACAATCCGCAAGACAATGGGGGATCCCAACTGGGGTGAGAACCTGGGTGGAATCCCCGGAGGAAGGGATGTTGGAAAAGAAATGGTGGAAAAGTATTATGCCCGGAAAACCTCCTCCGGAAATTATAAAGGTTGCACTTCCTATGCCGATTTTCGGGAATTACTGGAAAAAGAAAAGGACATTGACGTAGTGAAGGTCATGACACCGGCCCACCTGCATGCGGCCGTGTCAGTAGCTGCAATGAAAAAGAAAAAGCATGTGGTCATGCACAAGCCCATAGCGAACCGCATGCATGAGGCAAGGGTCACTCTGAACACGACGAGAGATATAGGAGTCAACACGCATTTTCTGGCCTGGAGCCAACGCAGCGGTTTACAAACGGCCTTTGACTGGATCAGGAAAGGCGCCATAGGCAGGCTGCAGGAGATACACAACTGGTCCAACCGCCCTGTATGGCCCCAGTGGATGTCCAAACCCGACGAAAGCCCGGAAGTACCCGAAGGTTTTGACTGGGATCTGTGGCTCGGACCTGTACCCCACCGGCCATACCATCCCAGATATACCCATGCCGTGTTCAGAGGATGGTACGATTTCGGAGCCGGTAGTATTGCCGATATGGGACATTACAGTCTCTGGCCCATGTTTATGGCCTTTGGCATCAATACACCTCCTAAAAGTGCCGAAGCTTACGGAACGACTACCTGCACCATTGAAAACCATGTGAGCATGCAAATACATAACGACGTATCGTTTCCATATTCCTGTATTATTCGATTTAACTTTCCAGCTCAAAAAGAGCTTCCACCTTTTAAACTTTTTTGGTATGATGGTGGAATGAAGCCGCCCACGCCCGAAGAGCTGGACGAAGAAGACAAGGAGCTGTCCGCTGAAGGGATGATGTTTGTGGGGGATAAAGGTAAGATTCTGGCCTCTTTCCATGGCGATAGCCCCCGGATCATACCTGAAGGCAGGATGAGAGAATTTACCGGCTCTGCAAAGCCACCGGAGGATAAGGTGGTGCGTAACGAACGGGTATGGATTGATGCCTTTAAAAAAGGTGAACCATCGCCCGGGCATTTCTCAAAAACCGGTGCTGTTACCGAAACCATCCTGCTGGGCGGTGTTGCGCTGAGGGCCGGGGAAAAGATCAAATACAACAGCAAAGAGATGAAAATCACTAATGATAAGGATGCCAACCAGTACTTGTACCGGGAGTACCGGAGTGGATGGGAGATGTAAGCGTGAATAACTCCAATTTAATAAGGAATGGCCACGAATTCACGAATAAATATTTGTCTTTTATTCATACATCATTGGCAAAAGGTTAAAACAGAATGGTAAACCTGATCCATAGAGAAGAAAGCTATAAAATCATTGGGATTTGCATGGACGTGCATAACAATCTCGGGCCCGGCTTTCTTGAAATTGTTTACAAAGATGCCCTGGAATATGAATAAAAAATAAATTTTCATTAGTATAGCAGTTTATTTAAGGTTATTAATTTCTATCTTATGTAAATGCATAATAAAAGTAATTCAGTACAATACCCATGGAACCTTCATGATTATACATGTGCATTTGTGTCGATTTTGCGCATGAAGGTTTCATTCGTGTATTCGTGGCCATCCATATTAGATCCAAACCTTTAAATTAGAAAATATGAGAAGAAGAGAATTCATCAACAAATCACTGACATTAGGGGCTATGAGCATGCTTGCCCCTTCGGTGTTAGCAAACTCAAAAAATCAAGCAACACCGATCAACCGTAAAGATGACATTTCCATTGCCCAATGGGCTTTGGTGAATGAAATCAGAAAAGGAAAGTGGAAAACCCTGGATTTTCCCAAAATTGCCCGTGAAGATTTTGGCATCAATGGTATTGAGTTTGTCAATACTTTGTTTGAGGTGCCTCATGTACGCTATCTCAACCAGTTAAAGCAGAATGCCGATGACCATGGAGTTGAAGTGGTTCTGATCATGGTGGATGCGGAAGGCGATCCCTGTTCGTCAGATAAGAAGATACGGGAGCAATTTGCCATCAACCACCGGAAATGGATTGATATAGCAAACTATTTGGGCTGTCATTCCATTCGGACCAACTGCAGGGGTCAGGAGAGTTATTCTAGTGAGGATGCCCTTAAATGGGCAGCGGAATCCTACAACATGCTGCTGGAATATGCAGTGCCGGCCAATGTTGGGGTGGTGATAGAGAACCACGGTGGCTTTTCTGACGATGCCGACTGGATGCTTTCCCTGATTAAAAAAGTGGATAACCTTTATTTTGGAAGTTATCCGGACTGGCGCAACCCGGAAGTGGAATACGACAATGTGGAATATGTAAGGAAGATGACACCCTATGCCAAAGGCATGTCCTATCGCAACCAGCCCACCGGGGAACAGTCTGCAAAGATGATAAAAATGGTTAAAGATCTTGGCTATAGCGGCTGGTTTGGCATAGAGTCCTCAGGCCGGGATGGTATCAGGAAAGGCAAGGAGATTCT
>CAYNPZ010000419.1:0-2842 GCA_964399175.1 uncultured Bacteroidales bacterium
TTTCCATATATTCAGCCCAGGCAGATAAAACAACATACATAATCCATTCTGTCCACTTACTTGAATACTTAATTTGAAATTCATGGGTATACCGAGCAAGAGAGAATCCCCTTTCAACGCCATAGTGACTGAGCTGGGTGACATAGGAATCGGCTTCACGTGGGAATCTTTCTCTATTCCCATCAACATAAATACCTGAGAAGCTTGTAGATTTTATCGTATGCTTAGATAGTTCCCAAACATCGTTTAATACCGTATCCGATGAATTGAAATATGATGCGTCATCCTTAAACGGGTAATGAACTGAAACCTGTTGAATCATATGCTTTTCCAGTAATTTACCCGGATAATCTGCAATTTCCAGATAACGAAATGGCATTACTTCCCCTATATATTCGGGCATTCGGATAATTCTGTCCTGTCTTGAATACTTATGAGGAGGAATAATAATGTCGTAAGTGTTCCACCCAGGCTTCAAGGGTACTTTTAAGGCCTCATAACGAATATTTCCCCCTGGATTGCGGTTAATTCTGCCATCTTTCACTGCCTCCCCCAAATGTAAAGTCACTGTATCAGATTCACCTTCCCCGAATAATTTAACACGCAATTGGCTAAACCTTGCTTTTCCAAAGTCAATAAAAGTGTGACTATCCGTTACGGATTTTATAAATTCAGGAGAAACATCCTGTTTCTCCAAAGGATACCGTGTAGTACCATAATATTCATATCCATAATAATCAGTTAGCGTTGATGCTGTTTTAAATTGCCTGATTGCCGAAAAAGATGATTCTACACCGTGATTGTCCCATGTTTTTACTTTCCAGAAGTAAACAGAATCCGGATTCAAAGGCTTTCCGGAATAGCTTATGTTGATGGACTGTTTGCTTTCAATTTTACCAGAGTCCCACTTATCACCAACATCATTTTTTATTTTCTCATAACTTGATGAAACAATAATCCGATAAGCTGATTGAAGGGTATTCTTGTTTTCGGCAGGGACCTTCCAACCGAACAGTGGTTGTTTCTGCTTAATTTCCGTAAACTGAAAATTTTCATTGTAATTTACAGCTCGACTTAATTCAGTATTTGCCGGATATCCATCATGGTATACACGATCGGGGTACAACAAAAAATTAATGGTAAGTCCGGTGGGCCTGGGATTCTCATTTCCCTTTCCTGTAGTCGATATCAATGATAATGCAAAACAAAACAACAGAAAAAACGCATATGCAAAGTGTTTATTCGGTTTTAATTTCTTGTCAAACAAAATATTTGTTGTATTGCTCGTTTTTATTTTACCAGAGCCTACTTTACAATGCGTATTTCTTTCGTCATCAGAACATATTTCGGCTTTTGACTTTTTCATTATTGGCCTTTTTGATTAGATTATTAACATTTCCTTTGATTCTATCGCTTGGGTGGTTGTGGTGTTTGATTATGATCTTTATAGGGAATATGACCCCTTTCCGGATCAACGTCAAATCCCCATTCGGCTATATAGCTTGATCCAGGTCGAAAATCATCTCCGATTTTTTTTAATAATGCCTGTAGCCGTTCATCAAGTTCTTTTTGTAGTTTTGTATATGCAGGTTTACCAACCAGGTTATTCATTTGATAAGGATCTTTTGAATCGTCATACAAGAGCCAGGGGCCATCAAGACTACGAACATAAGTATATTGGTTCGTCTTGATGGCTCGATACTCTTTTCTTAACTCTTCATACCTGTTAAAAGGTGCAACTCCCATATATAATGCAGCATGATCTTTTTTATCTTTACCATCCTTTATGATTTTCGAAAAATCATCCCCCTCACAGGAATTGGGAATTTCTATTCCGGCAAGACCAAGTAATGTGGCGGCCCTCACTGCCATGGACGGCAGGGAATCTTAACAAAAACGGTACATTGGCCGACTCGCTCCATGGCACCTGTTTCTCATGCGGACTTACACCTTGAGAACCAAGCATTTCTCCATGGTCAGATGTAAAAACCAAAATTGTATTGTCTCTCAACCCTGATTCATCCAATGTGGTCAAGAAATCGCCAAGACTCTTATCAATTGCTTCACAATGTGCATAATATCCTTGTGCTTCCTTTTTTGCTGTAGGTTGCAATTCCTCAGGAACATTCTCCGGTAATTGAATGGCTTTTGGTGGATAATTTTTCTGATACTTTTGGGGTGCTGTATGATGCGGAAAATGCGGAGGACCATAAGATACAAATAAAGCGAATGGCTCTTCGTCTTCTTTGTGATTGCGCAAAAATTGTTTTGCATCGTTTGTTTGTGCAAATACATCGTATCCTTCCCAAAACTTCATTTCCTCAGAAGTGCCTGCATAATAATGAGAATTATTGTAGTCATGCTCGCATTCAGCAGCCTTCCAATAATCAAAACCCTGACGACGTTCCGGGGGGATATAATCTTTTCGTCCATGTCCGTCAAGATGCCATTTACCTATATAACCTGTTTTATAGCCCCGCGCACTCAAAACTTCTGCTATGCACAATTCTGTTTCCGGAAGATATGCATCGTTAAGAAACATACCGGTAGATGTAGGGTATTTACCGGTCATCAGCGCTGCACGATAAGGTGTACAAACCGGACAAACCGATACGGAATTTCGGAAATTCAAACTCTCTTTTGCCAGTTGATCCAAATTTGGTGTCCTGACATTAGAATCTCCTGAATAACCGGTCGTTCTGGCACGCCATTGATCCGCAAACAAAAAGACTATGTTGGGCCTTCCCCGACTGCCACTACAACCAAAAAGCATAGGGGATAAGGTTATTGCAGCAGTTGCTGTGGCAAAATCTTTAATAAATTTTCTTCTGTTGATGTACCG
>CAYNPZ010000420.1:0-2840 GCA_964399175.1 uncultured Bacteroidales bacterium
ATGAACGGCGTTACCGGGCGCATGGGAACCAATCAGCATCTGATGCGCTCCATTCTGGAGATCATCAAACAGGGAGGTGTAAAGATAAGCTCCACCGAGACCATCATGCCCAAACCGGTTCTGGTGGGACGTAATCCGGTAAAGCTGGAAAATTTGAGCAAGCGTTCAGGGATTAAAAATTATACCACGGATCTGGATAGTGTCCTGGGGGATTCAAATTACTCCGTCTATTTTGATGCCCAGACCACCGACCGGCGGGTGGAATCGGTAAAGAAGGCCATCAAGGCCGGCAAGCACATTTATTGTGAAAAGCCAACGGCACTGGATTCACAATCGGCTATGGAGCTGTACAATCTTTGTGAATCGGCAGGACTCAAGCACGGGGTGGTACAGGACAAGCTCTGGCTGCCGGGGCTTATCAAGCTAAAGCGGCTTATGGAAAACGGCTTTTTCGGCAAGATCTTGTCCGTTCGGGGTGAATTCGGCTACTGGGTTTTTGAGGGACATACCATACCGGCCCAGCGGCCTTCCTGGAACTACAGGAAAGAGGACGGGGGAGGCATCATCCTCGACATGCTCTGCCACTGGCGGTATGTGCTGGACAACCTGTTTGGCAATGTACAAGCCTTAACCTGCCTGGGAGCAACGCACATCCCTGAAAGGGTGGATGAAGAAGGAAACACTTACCAATGTACTGCCGACGATGCCGCGTATGCCACCTTCGAACTGGAAAGCGGTGTCATTGCTCATTTCAACTCTTCCTGGGTAACACGCGTACGGAGGGACGACCTGCTAACCCTTCATGTTGACGGCACCAAAGGCTCGGCGGTGGCAGGCCTGCGAAAATGCTTCACCCAGCATTACGGCAATACGCCTAAACCGGTTTGGAACCCGGATATCGAACAGCCCATCGATTTTTTTGGCTCCTGGCTGGAAGTACCGAACCAGGAATCCTATGACAATGCCTTTAAAGCAGAATGGGAGCTGTTCCTGAAACATGTGGCGCTGGATACACCTTTCAAATGGAACCTGCTGGAAGGAGCCAAAGGGGTGCAGCTTGCCGAAAAGGGGTTGGAAAGCTGGAGAAAAAGACAATGGGTTAATGTAGAAGAGCTTAAATCATAAAAACCAAGAATCAAAAGGTTATTTTACTATATCTATGGAAATAAGCACCAAATAACAAATTCCAAAACTTGTCCGGCATTTGACGCCCGCCTGACTGGCAGGCAGGGATAACAAATACCTGCCCCGACGGCAGGCGGGGAATTCCAAACACCAATGAACAAAATACCAAACAACTAAGATAGAAGTTTGGAAATTTGAATATTGGGATTTGGTGCTTATTTGAAATTTGGTACTTGGTGCTTGTTATTTATTATTTTTTATTAATGATCACTAGATAAAGCAAATACAACACAATAAATTAATTCCTTATGAAAAAAACAGCTTTAATAACAGGCGGTTCCAGGGGCATTGGTCTGGGTATTGCCAAAGCCCTTGCCGAAGAAGGTTTCGACCTTGCGATTAACGGCGTAAGAGACGAAAGCTCGGTACAGGATGTTATTCAGTCGTTAGAGGCCACCGGCTCGGAGGTCATCTACTGTCAGGGGGACGTCAGCCAGCCGGAGGCAAGAGATCACATCCTGGACAAAGTCAAACAAAAGCTCGGTCACCTGAACATGCTGGTGAACAATGCCGGAATACCGCCGAAAGAGCGAAAAGACATCCTTGAAAACACCGAAGAAAGTTTCGATCGGGTATTAAAAACCAACCTGTACGGCCCCTATTTTCTTACCCAGAAAGCAGCCAACTGGATGATCGACCGGAAGAAAAGCGATCCTGGGTTTTTGGCCTCCATCGTTAACATCGGCTCCTTTTCCGCTACTGTGGCATCGGTAAACCGTGGCGAATATTGCATTTCAAAGGCAGGCATGGCCATGATCACCTCATTGTTTGCCGTTCGTCTGGCGGAATACGAAATTCCGGTCTATGAGGTCCGGCCGGGTATTATTGAAACGGACATGACAGCAACTGTTAAAGATAAATACGACAAGTTGATTGGAGAAGGGTTGGTTCCCCAACGGCGGTGGGGTCAGCCCAAAGATATTGGAAAGGTAGTCAAATCCCTTGCCCGGGGCGACTTCCCCTACTCCACCGGAGAGGTCATAATGGTGGACGGTGGATTTACAGTGCAAAGGTTATAATGGCTTAAAAGATCACAATGTGATATGGAATCAAACCCAATAGCGGGTTCAAGTTATTAAATCAATGAAATGTTGCAACGGAGGATTGACATAAGATTGGCGCTCCAGTGCAAAGAGCATACTACAATGAAATTGGAAAGGGAATTGTTCCCTAAAAATTTTAAATATGAATATAAAAATTTATGAATAATGCAGGCTATAATGTTTATATTTATGTGTTAAAAAACACAAATCTAAATTAAGAGACTAACATTATGCAAACCAAAATCAGAAATGTCGCCATGCTCCTTACAGGAGCGGCAGCCCTTCCCCTTCTTTCCTCATCGTGTGGCAGCGAAAGTGAAGAGGAGCGTGAACAACCGAATGTTCTATTCATTATTGTAGATGATCTGGGCAAACATGATTTAAGCTGCACGGGCAGTGAATATTATGAAACCCCCAACATTGACCGGCTTGCCGGTGAAAGCATGAATTTTACCAATGGATATGCCGCCAGCCAGGTATCCAGTCCCTCACGGGCCAGTATAATGACCGGTAAATCACCAGCCCGGCATGGCATAACCGACTGGATCGGGGCCCGGACCGGAGAAGACTGGAGAGAAAAAGGACGCCATAATAAGCTGCTGCCGCCAGAAT
>CAYNPZ010000421.1:0-2839 GCA_964399175.1 uncultured Bacteroidales bacterium
TAATTGCTGCAGTATTTTTCTATATAGTCTTTTAGCGTCTCTTCGATCTCCGGTCTGCTAAGGTATTGATCGGTTAAGGGTTCTCCAATATCCCGAAGCAAAGTAAAATTGATCCTGTTTCCCTGATTCTTTTTGTCGTGTAATAAAAACCGATAGACGCTGCCGAGATCATTCGCCGATATATTTACCTTACTGTAGTGATCAGCAATATAATCCGTTACCCGTTTAAGGATGTGTTCTTTGGGATGATGGAATTTGGCTGAAAGATATAATTCGCATATCAGCCCGTTGGCTACAGCCTCACCGTGCAAAAGTGACTGATTGCCTGAAAAAGCCAGGCTCTCAAAAGCATGTCCGATGGTATGCCCAAAATTCAAAACCTTACGAAGATTTGACTCATAAGGATCTTTTTGGACAAAATGATTCTTTATCACAACGGATTCGTAAATCAAATCCGTCAGATAATCTTCTTCCGTTTCTTCAGGATTCACATTCAATAGTTTCAACAAATGATCTTCAGAATGGATCAAACCATGTTTCAGCATCTCTGCCCATCCTGCATATATTTGCCTTCTGTCCAGAGTGCTGAGAAAAACCGGTGATATCAGCACATATTCAGGCTGTGAAAAGGTTCCAATATGATTCTTATAATCGTTCAGATTGATTCCTGTTTTGCCACCGACCGAAGCATCCACCATGGAAAGGAGCGTGGTTGGGACATTTACAAACTTCATCCCTCTTTTAAATGTAGAAGCAGCAAATCCGCCAACATCCAGCAACATTCCACCCCCCAGGTTAATCAGTAAAGATTCACGGTCTGCACCCTGTTCCTGCAAGAAATTCCATATCTCCATCACGGTATTAACAGACTTTGCGGATTCTCCCTGGCCAATACCCAACACATGAACTTTTTCCTGCTGCATCAGTTTTTTAAAATGGGGCAGACAAAATTGTTGGGTATTGTCATCGGTAAGTATAAAGATCTTTCCGGGCTTCAGTTCACTTATCACGGATAAAAGCTGAGACCCGATATCAGAATGAATGATAATTTTGCTTTTGAATGAGATTATTTGCATATTTAGAAATAAAAATCAAAATAAAATGATTGATTTCGAAAATACAAAGATAGCATTTCAAAATAAAAGTAACAGGGATTTAAGAAGAGCACATTTTCTTTTGAATACACTGGCCAGGCCTGCCGTGGTAAAGACAGGCAAATTTTTCACCAACTTTGCCCTTAAAACCCGTTTCCCCATAAAGTGGATTGTTAAACCTACTGTTTATATGCAATTCTGCGGCGGCGAAACCATTGAAGAATGTGATCCGGTGGTTCAGAGTATGGCACAATACAATGTTAAATCCATCCTGGATTACAGCGTGGAAGGAAAGGAAGACCCTGATGTCATCCAGGCTGCATTGGAAGAGACACTCAGAACCATTGAAAACGCAGGGAAAAATGAAAACATTCCTTTTGCCGTTTTCAAACCTACGGCCTTTGGCAGGAGCAAAGTATTGGAAAAAGCCAGTTCGGACGAGAAGCTCACAGAAGAGGAAGAAAATGAAGTGAATGAATTTCGATCCAGGATCCATACGCTTTGCGGGACCGCCTACGCCAATGATGTGCCCATATTAATTGACGCTGAAGAGGTGTGCTACCAATACATCATCGATGAGGTTGCACGGGAGATGATGATAAAATATAACCGGGAAAAAGCCATTGTGTTCAATACATTGCAGATGTACCGCTGGGATCGGCTGGATTTTCTGAAAAAGGAACTGGAAATAGCCCAAAAGGAAGGCTTTCAGTACGGAGCCAAATTTGTGCGAGGGGCTTACATGGAAAAAGAAAGAGAATGGGCCCGAAAGTATGGATATCTCTCACCCATTCACCCCGATAAAGAAAGCACCGACAGGGATTATGACGAAGCGCTAAGGTTTTCTGTGGAAAATATCGAAAAAATTGCTATTTTTAACGGTACACATAACGAAAGAAGCTCTCTCTATCTGGTGGAACTAATCGAGAAACACAACATAGCAAAGGATGATGAGAGGATCTATTTCTCCCAGTTATATGGCATGAGCGATCACATTTCTTACAATCTGGCCCATGCAGGTTATAATGTAGCCAAGTATCTGCCTTACGGACCGGTAAAAAATGTAATGCCCTATCTGATCAGAAGAGCTGAGGAAAATACTGCCGTTTCAGGCCAGACCAGCAGGGAGCTTGAATTGATAAAAAAAGAGTTAAAGAGACGTAAAAGCAAATAAATAATGAAATTTGAAAACACCAGAAAAACACTAATAATTAATCAATTTCGCTACATCGCGCTAATTGCCTTCATTGTGATTGTGGTGATATTGCTTACAACAGATCTTATAAAAACAGAGTTTCTGGGACTTAATAAATACTACTGGGCTGCAATCGTAACAATAATTTACCTGGCACAAAACATACTGGAATATCTGAAGGGTTACAATTACATTTACTTCAGCGACGAAAACAATAAGATTCTTTTCAGGTACATTCCGCTTCGGCCATTCAGGAATAAAAGATATTCCGTTGAGATTCGCAAGGATGAATTCCATGGATACAAGGTAGAAAGGTCCTCGCCGTTTAGGAAGGAAATCATTCTCTATGTTAAAACTCCGCAGGGCATTGCCAAATACCCATCCATCAGTATTTCGGCTCTTAATGAAAATGAATTCAACAAACTGAAAAAATCTTTAAATCGACTTCTCCAGTAATTAGTGTTTGTCCATAAAGTCAAAGAGATTTGAAAGCGCCTCGTCTAGAATGTTCGCTGGCAAGGCTTGCGAGTTTTGAATGCCAAATGTAGAG
>CAYNPZ010000422.1:0-2833 GCA_964399175.1 uncultured Bacteroidales bacterium
TCATATACAATTTTTTGTTGTGACCAGGTTTTCCCACCATCCGTTGAACGTTTCAGCAGGATGTCGATGTTCCCATGATCACTACGGCTGTATTTCCGTCCTTCACAAAATGCCAGAACGGTACCCTCATTCGTTACGGCGATGGATGGAATACGATACGTATGATAACCATTGGTTCCGCTGATAAATATAGGTTTACCTGCCGGTTCACCGGAAGGAGCTGACCTGTTTTGCGCCTTTAAAGGCTGTGATAGAATTATGATTGCTGCAAAAAGCCATACAATCCATATAAGATGCCTTGTTTTCATGTGCCTTGTTTTTGGGATTTATGATTCACGGTAATTTCTGCTGTAAATGGTATGGGCAATAATGTCTTTATCTTGTTTAAAAAACAGACTGGCCATATAGCCGACGATAAAGCTGACTACAATTCCTATCAGGGCATAAAGCACAAAGGTGATATCTGAGGTGTACCTTATGGCCACCACAATCCCAATACCTATAATTGCACCGATGAAAGCCCCTTTTCCGTTGGCTCTTTTGGTAAATATCCCCAGGAAGAACAATCCGCAGAGCACACCGCCAAAGATACCCAATACCCTCATAAAGGAATCCCACAGCGATTTAATATCCGCATTGGCCATCAGCAGTGCAAAGAAGGTTCCCAGCACACCTGCTGTAAAGGTAATGCCCCAGGCAAGACGAAGATAACCTTTTTCAGATTTCAGAATGCTGAATCTTCGGAAAAAGTCTGTGACAGCAATGGTAGAAACACTGTTCATGCTGGTGGATATGGTGGACTGGGCTGCAGCAAAGATGCCTGCGACCACCAGCCCGGCAATGCCCACGGGAAGCTCCCGGGCAATAAACAGGGCAAATATGGCATCGTTTTGATAGGTGGGATCCAGCTTTGCAGGAAAATGGGAATAAAACACAAAAAGGGCGGTTCCCACACCAAAGAAAAGTATGCTGGCAGGAAAAGTGATGACCGCATTGGTCCAGATCGATTTTCTGGATCGCCGGATGTTGGACACCGACATGTAACGCTGTATAACGGCCTGATCGGCTGAATAGGGTACGATTTGCTGACCCAGACCGCCCAGAAGCACAACCCAGAAAGCCGTTGTACCGGTAATCCCGGATAACTTCCAGTCCCAATGGATCATCTGAAGCTTATCCTGAGCGGCTGCAGTGGTGAAAAATTCGGTTAACCCCCCGTCTATGCTTGCAAAAATAAGGACAATACTCAAAAAAGCCCCGCCCAAAAGAATGACGCTCTGGGCTGTATCGGTCCAGATAACTGCCCTCAGACCACCCAGGGTACAATAAATGATGCTCAGGACACCCATGAGGAGAATGCAGCCCTCTATCGAAAGGTGAATGATTGTGGATAAGGCCAGGGCCGGTAGAAACATCACTATGGCCATGCGTCCGATATGGAAAAAGATAAAGACCAGGCTGGCAAAAAGTCGTGTGCCCAGGTTAAAACGCTTTTCCAGGTATTCATAGGCACTGGTGGCATCGATTTTCCTGAAAAAAGGCAGGATGTACCAGATAACAAAGGGGGCTACCAGTATGATGCACATGTTGATGATGAAAAAGGTCCAGTCTGTGGTATAAGCTTTAGCGGGTATGGACATGAAGGTAAGGGCGCTCAGCATGGTTGCGAAAATGCTCAGGCCGGCCGCCCACCAGGGAACATTCTGTCCGCCGCGAAAATAATCATTGGTATTTTTGTTACGGAATGAGAAATATACCCCTATCAGCAACATGGCCAACAGGTAAATTCCCAGGGTAGCAAAATTGATGGCTCCGAACCGGGGTTCTTCTTTTTCAATTTCGATGCGGTAATTTTCAGGGGTTCTGGTCCTCGGTCTGATCTCGCCTCCCGGTATTATCACCGACTCATTCCATTTCAGGGCATTGGTTGTTACCAGATTAACTGGTGATTCGCCTGCTTTAACCCATGAATTGGTTATGGTGTGGTATGCCCAAATATTTTTGGGAAATCCCGGGTGATCCTCCTTCAGTGAATCGGCTTTATCGAACAATTCACCTGTAGCTCCGCCGAAAACAAAAATGTGGCTTTGACCAATGGGTGCAGCGGGAGCAGCATTGAGGGGTACAGGTGCTTCCTTCTTTTTCTTCCAGTAATTTTCTTCTGTGCTGGCGAAATACTTTCGTGGATTGAACTCATAAAGGTCCTTCATGAAATGAAGGTTGCCATTTTTCATACGTCGGCCACTAACCACATAAATACACTGATCCTGACCATTATGCTGGGTGGCTGTGATGTTATGGACGCGGGGTGGCCCGGGCCAGGGTGGAAGTTCCTTCCATTCCGCATCCAAACCGGAACCTGTAAGATCGCTTATATCCAGCATCCAGAAATTTTTCATGGCTGTAGCGGGGTCATGTCCACTGGAGCCTCCTGCAAGGTAAACCTTATCATCAAAATAAGCAGCATCCCCATAAGCAGACGGTTCAGGGAGTGAAGGCAGATCGATACGGGCAATACGCTTCTCTTCCGGTTTCCATTGCAAAAGAAAAACTTCACGATACACCGAGTCCCTGCTATTACCGCCCATACAGAGCAATCCCTCTTCGGTCATTACTGAGCTGCAATAAGCCACAGGGTGATTCAGTGTTCCGGCATTCATCCAGCTTTTATCTTCTTCTTCAAGGGGAAGCACCCAAATGTCGCTATGCCATTCTTTGTTTGATTCCCACCTGGGCTCCGGGAAATTGGCACCGCCTGCAACAATGAGCGCTCCATTATGGATACCGCTAAAGGCTCCAGCAACCCCATAATTATCCGATTGACCTGAAACGG
>CAYNPZ010000423.1:0-2832 GCA_964399175.1 uncultured Bacteroidales bacterium
CTGAAAGTTCTTTACAAATAAATCTTTAATTTCCATGTCATTCTAATTTTAAATTTTACATTCATGATTGCTTAGTTTTAACGGTAAAAAGCACCCATAAACAACTTTTTATGGGTGCTTAATAGGTTGGGTTATAAAATGGATACCAATTCCTGTAACTCCCTTTTTCTCTCCTGTGACTTGATTTCATTGGCCGTGCTTGTAACAGCATTAACCAACTTCAATTTGGTATTCTTACCTTGAATACCATCTTCCGGATTGTTTTCAAGCAATTTCTTTTCGGTCATTGCCGATTCGTCTTTGGTCAGTCCCATTTTAGGGAGTTTTTTAATCTCCTCCTGCATATCAACCTCAACTGCGGACAATTCTTTGATCCTTTCAAAATTTTGAAAGATGTGATCTTTTGAGAGAGCAACATTGGAATAATCCTTAACTGCACTTACAAGCATTTCCGTCTCTTTCTGAATGGTATGGCTCGAGAGAAAATCCGGCAACTGCTTTCCCAAATGGATTTCACGCATGAACCGTTTCCCAACCATACCATTTTCACATACTACATTCATCAAAAATGCCTTGATTTCCATTGCTCCATCGCCAAAATCTGAATTTCGCAACTGCACTCCCGGTACGGTATAATGGGTTCCATTATTTTCGGTAGGAATTGGCAACACGCTTGGAATGATTGCCTCCATGTAGCTTTTTGTATCGCCATGAGCCGCATCAATTACTTGCGCTCCGCTTTGTCCTACTGCCTGTAAAAATGCCTCCATCAACAGGATTGTATTGAGAATTTTGTACCTGTCACTCAAAACGCCTTTGATTTCATCCTCAACTTTCCTGAATAGAAATCTCTTTTTAGGCAAATTCACCCGGTGTTCATCGAAAATGTTTTCCAACAATTGAGCGCCCCATTCACCCTGACTATTCAGGAACCTTGTGTACTTAGTAGGGATCTCGAACCGCTCACTCAATTGAGCAAGTGCATGAGAGTGAAAAGCGGTAGGTTCATTATCAAAATTTCGCACTTTCAAACTTCCGTTGGATTCAAATTCCAATGAACTGCTCGGTACAATAAAATCCTCAAGCCTCCTGCCTTCATGCTCGATGGATTCCAAGGTATTGTTGACCCTGCTCTCTCGGTTCTTTAACTTGTTATGGAGGTTTTCCTCCAAAATTTCCTTTTGCTTCCTTGTTTCTACTGTTGTTTCCATAATTGCTTAGTTTTAAAAAGATTAAACATATACTATCTAAAATTGAAGTTTAGTAGTCAAATACTGAAAAAATTCCTGATACTGCTTGAAGGATGCTTCCGGCTCCCATTCAATATTTCCCATTCCAATCAAATTTCCTCGATTGATCTCAAAATGGAATTTTGTCCCTTCTTCATTGATACTTTTTCGGATCCTTTGATGATTTGAGATGTGAATTATTTCTTCACTCATTGTACTGCATTTTGGGGATTATAATAGGTTTTATATGCTCTTTGGATGATATTTGCGGCCTGTTCGGGATCCTTTTCTTTGTAGAACAATCCACTAATCCAATCATTACATTTGCCGTTCCATTCATCAATCCAGTTCTCATGCTCCAACCAAAAATCATCATCGAACGCTTCATATACCAATTCGCTGAAAGCATCGTACCCATCATCGAGAGGGGTCGTTAAATAATGATCTAATCTGGCTTTCATTTGTGCATCCATACATAAATTTTTGAAGGTTCTTATATCATGTGAATTAATTCATGCTTAAAGAATGCCCTTACATCCACCAACATATATTTAGAGATTGTATCTGCTATCTTCTGCGGGTCCCTGTATTCGTCATATTTAACCTCGCATACTATCTTGCATTTTGGCAGGAATTGTTTGATTTCCGCTCCTGGCATAGATTTAATAAATTCCTTAAAAGGTTTTATTAGTTCTCCCGGAACGTGTTCCTTCGCTTGAATAATAATTCTGTAATCTCCTCTCATGACAATTCCTCCTGCATTTTAATAATCATTTGTTTCTGGAAATTTTCGGTAAGACCATAAGTGAAATTGCTTACCTCCGGATCTGATCCATATTGTTCAATGAGATCCGGGGTTACTGTATATTCAACTTTATGGACTTTCTTCCCATCTTTTACCAGATGAAATCCCTGCCATAATTGAGGGTTTACTTTGTTGATACTTCCACCTAAAATTTTCATGGCTGCTTAGTTTTAAGATTTGTTATACTTTACTCGTTTCGGAAATAATTCTTCTGTTTCATCCCATCTTTGCCTTTCTTCATCCCATTCATGGAAGCTCGCCCAAAAGGTTATATTTTTATCAGCACAATCAATTGAATCATCCTTCAATTCATTCCTGATAACCTTTGTCAACCAATCCCAATCTTCATCAAAAGCGGGCAACAACTTGGGTTCTTTGTACTGATAACTGTCTGCGTAAAAATTAATTAATAAAGACCTCATGATTGCTTAGTTTTTAGGTGATTATAAGATATTAAATAAATCGTAAAGGATTTCCAGGTACTTTTCATTTACCTTAAATTTCTTCTTCTCATGATCATCTAACTGATCCAACTCCTCTTGTTCTTTCCTGTATTTAAGAATCTCAGAGTAAATAAATTCTAACAATTCATCATAAGAAAATGAGCGAACATCATTGATCCGGGTAAAATTCCTTTGAAGTTTGGCCGATAAAAGATATTTTATAAAATCTTCCTCCGAAACTTCATGTTTGGGCATAATACTAATGGGAGTAATATACTTCCAATTCGCTATCTCTACATCCACCTGTGCCTCCTGAATGGATGAATCAATGTAATTTAGTGCATCTGATCTTTTT
>CAYNPZ010000424.1:0-2825 GCA_964399175.1 uncultured Bacteroidales bacterium
TACATCGCGCATCATGTTGGCGATGTCTACGCTCAGGCGTTCTCCGAACAGGGCGTGCTTTCTCCGTTTATAAATTACCTCTCTCTGAGAGTTCATCACATCGTCATAATCCAGCAGACGCTTACGGATTCCGTAGTTGTTTTCTTCAACCTTACGCTGTGCCCTTTCTATGGAACGGGAGATCATACCGTGCTGTATCACTTCGCCTTCTTTCAAACCCATTCTGGCCATGACACTGGCAATCCGGTCGGAGCCAAACAACCGCATCAGATCGTCTTCCAGGGAAACAAAGAACTGCGAGGAACCCGGATCACCCTGTCTTCCTGCTCTTCCCCGAAGCTGGCGGTCGATCCTCCGCGACTCATGCCGTTCAGTACCCACAATGGCGAGCCCGCCGGCATCTCTTGTTTCGGGCGAAAGCTTGATGTCCGTGCCACGACCGGCCATATTGGTCGCAATGGTGACCGTTTTGGATTTACCTGCATCAGCAACAATTTCGGCCTCTTTCTGGTGCAATTTTGCGTTCAGTACATTATGCTTAATTCCCCGTATCTTGAGCATCTTGCTCAGCAGCTCGGAAACATCAACTGATGTTGTACCAACAAGGACGGGACGACCAATACCAATAAGCCTTTGGATCTCTGCAATAACAGCATTGTACTTTTCCCGTTTGGTACGGTAAACCATGTCGTCCTTATCATCACGGACAACAGGCTCGTTGGTGGGAACAACCACCACATCCAGCTCATAAATATCCATAAACTCCCCGGCCTCGGTTTCAGCAGTACCGGTCATACCTGCAAGCTTATGATACATCCGGAAATAGTTCTGAAGGGTAATGGTGGCAAAAGTCTGTGTGGCAGCCTCCACCTTGACATTCTCTTTGGCTTCAATGGCCTGGTGCAGACCGTCAGAATACCTTCTGCCCTCCATAATACGGCCGGTCTGCTCATCCACAATCTTGACCTTATTATCCATTACCACATATTCCTCGTCCTTATCAAACAAGGTATATGCTTTCAGCAACTGCTGGAGGGTATGAACACGCTCAGATTTAACCGCATAATCGCGCAACAGCTCATCCTTTTTGGTAAGCTTTTCATCTTCACTTATATCCTCCTTCTCCAGGTCCGCAAGCTCGCTTCCAATGTCAGGCAATATAAAGAAATTGGGATCATCCGATTCAGAGGTGATCACATCAATCCCTTTATCAGTCAATTCAATAGTATTATTCTTTTCATCTATAATAAAATAAAGGTCATCGGTCACCTTATGCATGTGCTTGCTATTGTCCTGCATGTAATAGTTTTCTGTCTTCAGCATAAGGGCCTTATTCCCCTCCTCGCTCAGTAGCTTGTGAAGGGCTTTGTTTTTCGGAAGACCCTTATAGGCCTGCAGCAGCTTAAACCCTCCATTTTCGGTATTTTCATTTTTCAGCTCCCTTCTGGCATCGGTGATAATCTGGTTAACCAGCTTTTTCTGGGCATTAACCAACCTTTCTATTTTGGGCTTGAGATCCTGAAACTGTTCGGTACTTTCCTGAGGCACCGGTCCGGATATAATCAAAGGTGTTCGCGCATCATCAACCAATACCGAATCGACTTCGTCAACGATGGAAAAGTGGTGTTTGCGCTGAACAAGATCGGAAGGATTGATGGCCATGTTGTCTCTCAGGTAATCAAATCCAAATTCGTTATTGGTGCCATAGGTAATGTCCGCATAATAAGCCCTTCGTCGCTCTTTGGAGTTGGGTTCATACTTATCAACGCAGTCTACTGACAATCCGTGGAACTCATAAAGCGGGCCCATCCATTCCTGGTCCCTCTTTGCAAGGTAATTGTTCACTGTAACCAGGTGAGATCCTTTCCCTGCCAGTGCATTAAGAAATAACGGCAGCGTAGCGGCCACCGTTTTTCCTTCACCGGTTGCCATCTCGGCAATCCTGCCCTGATGCAATACAATGCCTCCAATCAGCTGCACGTCGTAATGGATCATATCCCAGGTGATCATATTGCCGCCAGCTTCCCAACTGTTGGAGTAAATGGCCGTATTTCCGTCAATTTTTACGTAATCCTTCTGCGCAGCCAGCTCCTTATCAAAATCGGAGGCTGTTACCTTTATTTCTTTATTTTCCTTGAACCGCTTTGCAGTTTCACGCATAACGGCAAAAGCCCGGGGAAGAACCTGTTCCAGAACCTCTTCAAGGTGGTCGTCCAGTTGTTTCTCCAGATCATCGATCTGCTTATATAGCTTTTCTTTTTCATCTACATCGGTATCATAGCGTTCCGCTTTTTCCTGGAACTCCTGTTTACGTTTTTCCCCTTCAACGACAAAATCATTGATCTCCTGTTTGATCTCATTTGACTTGGCCCTGAGTTCGTCGTTGCTTATTTCATGTAATTCTGAATATATCGCATTGATCTCTTCCACAATGGGCATGAGTTCCTTTATGTCCCGTTCAGATTTGCTGCCAAAAATTTTAGTTAGTACGTTGGTTAAAATATCCATGTTTAACCTCTTTTACAATTGTTTTTATAATAATGCAAAGTTAATTTAAATAAGAAGAAATTATTTAAAATTGGCTATAAAATAACATCTTCCTAATAAACACGAAAAAGTGATTGGAATATTATCTTAAAATAAAACCTTATCCGATTGGTGGGGATCCCTGTCTTATGCCTACAACATTCCCGGAATCGGGGGTGTTAATTTTGATTAAAAATATCTCATTGCACCAAGTTTTATATTCTGAAACCCTTGCCTCTTGCCCCGATAAGGGGCAAATAGCGATAGAACCAAGACCCCGGCCAACAAAAGCGCCTCGC
>CAYNPZ010000425.1:0-1790 GCA_964399175.1 uncultured Bacteroidales bacterium
GCTAAACAAATCCTAAAAAAGAATTTTTATGAAAACTTCGGTAAAAGAAAGACTTTTTTCTCTGGATGCTTTGCGTGGTTTTGACATGTTCTGGATTGTCGGCGGGGACGTACTTTTTCGTTCCCTGGGAAAGGCTACCGACTGGCAGTGGGCCGACTGGTGGGCCAATCAGTTGCACCACGTGGATTGGGCCGGGTTTCATGCCTACGATCTGATCTTTCCCCTTTTTATGTTCATAGCGGGAGCAGCCATTCCTTTTGCACTGACAGGCAAACTGGAAAAAGGGGTCCCCAGATCGGCTCTTCACCGGAAAGTGGTTAAAAGGGCCGTTATCCTGGTTATATTTGGGATCATCTACAATGGGTTCTTCAATCTGAACTTCTCTGAAATGCGCTTTGCAAGTGTTCTCGGTCAGATTGGTCTCGCCTACCTGATCGCGGGAATGATTGTTTTACATACCAAAAATTTCAGGCAACGACTTTTCTGGTTGCTCGGAATACTTCTCGGTATTGCTGCAGTCCAGCATTTAATTCCTGTACCGGGTCACGGAGCAGGTGTACTGACCCCTGAAGGTTCCATCAACGGTTACATAGACCGGCATATTCTTCCGGGAACCCTTTATGGCGGAACATTTGATCCGGAGGGAACCCTTTCCATTATCTCTGCCGCAGGGATCACCCTGATGGGTGCATTGGCAGGCGCCTACCTGCGGGATAAGCAACTCACCCAATACCGCAAGGTTATCTATCTGGCTTCAGCCGGCCTAGTCCTGATTGTTCTCGGAGCAGCGCTTCATCCGGTTTATCCGGTCATCAAAGCTGCCTGGACTACTACATTTAACTTCCTGGCAGGTGGAATATGCCTGCTCCTTCTGGCGCTATTCTATCTGATCCTTGATGTGTGGAAAGTCAGGCGCTGGAGTTACTTCTTCCGCGTGATCGGTATGAACTCCATCACCATTTACATGGGCGTACGGATCATCGATTTCAAACATACATCCGATTTTGTCCTTAATGGTCTCGCTTCATATGCCGGTAACTTCGAACCGGTTGTGTTGTTCCTGGGCATGATCCTCGTAGAATGGTTGTTCCTGTATTATCTGTATAAAAACAAAATATTCCTGAGGGTATAGAATTCATTTGTAGAGACACGCCATGGCGTGTCTCTACGGTTGTATCCAAAATAATTTATTATAACATATTGAATAAGAACCAAATCACAAGCATGCTGTCTCGCTGGCAGGCAGGCAAATAACAAATGATTTTAAATAATCGAAATACAAAACTTGTCCGGCTTTTGACGGATTACAAACAAAATCTCTAGCTACAGTGGTTTTGGTAATTTAAATTTGGGATTTGGAAATTATTTGAAATTTGTTATTTGATGCTTGGGATTTATCTCATCTTATTGAAGCATCATTATATTAAATTCTATCATAAAACCTGGTAATGATTTAGTCAATAACGAGAGTGACCACTCCCCTTGCAGGAATTCTGATTGCTTCGCCTGGGGATTTTTCCCCGACATACGCCATATCCATTTCTGCCTTTGAAGTGGTTTGATACATCCTGATGGTTTCTGCATCATTCATGTTTCTTTCGTTTATTTCCAAAGAAACAGTTTCTTCTCTTTGATTGACAACGACTACAACATAACGCTCCCCATCTTTCGATTTATAAGCAGAAACCATTGTACCATTTACCGTTTCGGCGATATCTTTATAAACAATATCATATCTTCAAAAAAATTCAAAACAAACCAATATGACAAGGGCACTCATGAAAATTTTT
>CAYNPZ010000425.1:1800-2811 GCA_964399175.1 uncultured Bacteroidales bacterium
GTACCATTTACCGTTTCGGCGATATCTTTATTATCTGATCGTTTTATGCCAATCCTTTGCATGCCCGGACGGATGAACCTTGAATAATGTCCAAGCGCCCATAGCATCTTGGATTCGTAAACCTTCCCGTTTTGGGTATCTTTATCGATATAAACCAGCCCATCCTTGTAGTCATAAGGGCTGACGCCCAGCCACCACTGCCAGGAACTGGCAGTGGCCACGGTCAGGTCGGCATGGATGACCCGTGCCATATACAGGGCGGGTTTCATTCCCAGGTTCATGCCATTACCCTGTATTTCTTTATTGTCTTCCAGTATGCAATATTCGCTCATCCAGTATTCCAGGTCCGGATTTGCCTGCTGGATCTCCTGTTTCACCTTTTTCCGGGTTTCGATCAGGGTTTGCAGATCCCAGGTGGAAAAATAGCTGTGCCCCGCAACCTTTTTTGCCATGCTGTTCAGATCTCCCAGGTAATTTTCCGAGGAAGGATTGAAAAATTCCCGGATCTGCTTTCCCCTTGCCGGTTTATCATCGTAGGTATAGAGGTATTTGTTCTGGGCGGTTTCCGGTATCTCCAGCTTGGAGTTGATGTTGTGTGACTGAAATGCCTTGTCGATGGCCTGGCAAACATCATGGATCTCGCTGTTTCTCCAGGGTGAGCCTTCCTGGCCTGAATCGTCCCAGTCCCATTGCGGCTCATTGAAGGGGCTGATGTAATCCAGGCGGATCCCGTCATTTGCTTCTATGTTTTTGACCACTTCAGCAAGAAATTCAGCATAATCAGTATAATGTTCCTCAGGAAGGTTAGCCGAACTACCCCCGGATGAATACGCCTTCCCGTTTTTGGTAAGGTAAACGGGCGGGCTGTTGACAAAACCGATGAACTGTCCCACTCCTCTTTTTTTTGCGGCCCTGAGGAACCATCGCTGACCAGCCTGTTTTTTCCAGTTGTAGGTGCCATCAGGGTTCATGAAGCATTCAGCCCTGCGCCATTTGTCTTCAATGTTGCTT
>CAYNPZ010000426.1:0-1853 GCA_964399175.1 uncultured Bacteroidales bacterium
TACCCTTAACGCCCAGAAGCCCGTTGGAGAGAACTGGCTGAAAACCGACGTACCAACGGAGGACGCCATTTGTTTTGCGTTGTACACGGTAAACAACAACACACTAAAGATGACGGCCCAGCTTTACCCCCTTGACGAGGGCGTGAGCAGAGTGGTGGAATTACAGGTTCAGAAAGACGGTAACTGGGAGACCATTGCTGCCACCAGGGTAAGCGAGGAATCCTACGGCTGGCCCCAGGAAGATAAGAAACGATGGACCGCCCATTTCCGGCTGGAAGAGTGGGACAGCTCCAAAGACTATGATTACCGGGTGGTGGCAGCCGACGGAAAGGCCACCTATGAAGGCACCATCCGGAAAGACCCTGTGAACAAAGAGGAAATTGTGATCGCTGCGTTTACCGGCAACGGCAATTCCGATCGCAGGCTGAAGCCCGACATCATCCGAAACATCAAGGAACAGGACCCGGATGTGCTGTTCTTTTCGGGCGACCAGTCCTATGATCATAAACGCCATCAGCAGGCATGGCTCCTGTTTGGCCAGCAGTTCGGAAAGATCATCAAAGACCGGCCCACCATTACCATACCCGACGATCACGATATCGGACAGGGCAATGTTTGGGGAGAAGGAGGCATCAAAGCCGAAAGTACTGCCGGCAGCGACGGGGGATATTATTACTCCCCGCAATACATCAATTCGGTGCAGAATGCCCAGACCTGGCATCTGCCCGATGCCTGGGATCCGAAACCGGTAGCAAGGGGCATCAACGTGTATTATACTTCCCTTAAGATCGGTAAAGTGGATTTTGCCATCGTGGAGGACCGCAAGTTCAAAACCGGCCCGAAAGGCCTGGTACCACAGATGGGACCCCGGCCCGATCATGTGACCGACCCGGACTATGACCCCCAGATCGTGGATTTTCCTGAAGGAAAAATCCTGGGCGAACGTCAACTGAAGTTCCTCAACGAATGGGGACAAAACTGGCAGGATGTCAACATGAAAGCCGTGCTCTCCCAGACCATATTCGCCAACGCAGCCCATCGTCACGGCAAATATGACTATACACTGGTTGCCGATATGGACTCCAACGGATGGCCACCGACAGCCAGAAACCGCGCAGTAAGAGCCATGCGCAAATTTTTCGGGATGCACATAGCCGGCGATCAACACCTGGCATCCGTGCTTCACCACGGGGTAAACCGGTTCAGAGACGCCGGATTTTCCTTCTGCGTGCCCTCCATTGTGAATTACTACAACAGGTGGTGGACCCCCGAGGATGAACCCGAGGGAGAACCGGTGGAAGGTCCCCTCGACGGGCTGGGTGATTATTACGACGGTTTTCACAACCACATCACCATGCATGCCTATGCCAATCCCAGCAAGGAAAGGAAAAACAAATGGGGCGGCGAATGGGGCGAAAAGGCTGCCGGATACGGCCTGGTGCGTTTCAATACCGAAACCCGTGAGATCAAAATAGAATGCTGGCCAAGAGGCGTTGATGTAACGGAAGATGACGCCCAGCAATACGAAGGCTGGCCGGTAACCATTGACCAGATGGACAATTACGGTCGTGAGGCCATGGCTTATCTGCCTGAAATCAATGTCTCGGGAATGGAAGATCCGGTGGTGCAGGTGATATATGAACCAACCGGTGAGGTAGCATACACCTTGAGAATCGATGGCAGCCAATTTAAACCGAAAGTATTCAAAGATGGCAAATACACGGTTAAAGTGGGGGAACAGCCTGATAACATGAAGACCTATACGGGCCTGGATGCCCAGGAAGACGAGGAGCAGGAGCAGGTGCTGAACGTGGCGTTCTGATGAATGAAATAAATCTCTTACGCCCTTTCAG
>CAYNPZ010000426.1:1863-2810 GCA_964399175.1 uncultured Bacteroidales bacterium
CCGGGCTAGGTTCTTTGGCCCCTGCCTGCTGCAGGCAGGCTTTCAGGGCTGTTCGGCTGTTTTGCCAATGTTCCCAGGGCGTTGCCCTGGGCTATATTATTTCGCCCCTTCAGGGCAATAAAAACAATTCGGTCCGCATTTATGCAGCAATTTCGGAGGAATGCCCCGGGCTATATTCGTTTGCTCCTGCCTGCTGCAGTCAGGCTTTCAGGGCTAATCTATATTTAATATATTACTATAAGGTATTTATAATCTTACAAAATAATAATCACTTATGTAAAATGTATCCAGAATCAATTCTCTGAAAGAGAATTAGAAAACAGCCCGGGGCATCGCCCCGGGAATAATGCAATAGATTACATTAAAGCCCTGTAAGCTTGCCTGCTGAAGGCAGGGGCGTAAAAAATTAAAGAAAATGCCACAATCATTATCACGAGTTTATCTGCACATTGTTTTCAGCACAAAGAACCGGGAAAAATTAATCCCAAATAATTTGAAAAATGATCTTTACAACTATTTTGGAGGGATATTGAGAAAACTTGAGTGTACAGCACTTCAAATCGGTGGTACATCAAATCACATGCATATACTATGCATAAAACACAGAACAATAACAGAAGCAAAAGTAGTAGAGGAAATCAAAAAGAGCACATCCAAATGGATTAAAACAAAAGACTATCATTTAAACCATTTCTATTGGCAAAATGGTTATGGGGTCTTTTCGGTATGTCCTTCCATTTTGGATAATGTAAAAAATTATATAATCAGGCAGGAAGAGCATCATAAAAAAGAAACATATAAGGAGGAATTCAGAAATTTTTTAGATCGTTACGGAATCGATTATGATGAACGTTACATTTGGGATTGATAATAAATTAAATTCCCTTACGCCCCTGCCTGCTGCAGGCAGGCTTTCAGGATTATGATGAATTATCTGGAAAAACATA
>CAYNPZ010000427.1:0-2800 GCA_964399175.1 uncultured Bacteroidales bacterium
ATTTTGGTGGGGTATATCTTTTGAAGAAATATGCTTCTGCACCTATTTTCAATGATAAGGAGCGTAAAGAATTATTTAGATCAATTAATTCTTCAAAGCTCAGGCAATTGCGCGATTTTAAAACTGTTTATTCGGAATGGCTGGGAAAGGAGAAAGGGATAAATAAGGTAGGTACAAAGGCACATAACTTTTCCTTACGGGATACTTCCGGAGATTTTGTTGAATTTAATCAGATTGCCGAAAATAAAATGACTTTTGTGGAGGCCTCGGGATCATGGTGTGGTAAGCCTGCAGAACGTTCAAAAGACTTATTACCAATATATAAATCATATAAAGACAATGGCTTTGAAGTTATTACCATTGTTCAGGAATCCCGATATGATCGTTGGAAAAAGTGGGTGAAAAAATGGAATTTTCCCTGGGTCAATTTGGCAGAATTAACGAAAGATAATACAAATGAGGTGTTTTATGGAGATTTATTATTCACGCATGGGGATAATTATTTGGTTAATAAACAAGGAAAAGTAATAGCCAGTGATTTATCTCCTGCTCAGCTTAAAGAACAGCTCTTAAAAAAGTTCGAACCTGACAAGTACGAAAGGTATACGAAAAACAAATGGAAGTTGCCTGAGGGTATACATATATTGGATAAAAACGATTCTATAAAAAGTTTTGCTGAACTTAACAAGAAAATGGGGGAGAATCCATTTATTATCGATTGTTGGGGAACATGGTGCAAGCCTTGTCTGCAGGAATTTAAATACAACGCTTCTTTGAAATCTTTTCTAAAAGAAAACGATATAAAAATCGTCTATATAGCTTTTGAGAGAAACCTGGATAATTCACAATGGCTGGATTATATTAAAAAATATGAATTGAAAGGATATCATATGCGGGTTAATGAAGATTTTGCTAAGAAATTCAGCAAGCTGGGATTTAAAGGCAGATTACCTACCTATATGATCGTAAACAGTGAAGGAGAAATCGTCGAGCCAGATGCTCATAGACCAAGCTCTCAGGAAAAGTTATACAATCAGATAGAATCCAAATTAAACCTTTAAACAGCGGATTTAGGTGAAGTTTTTACTGATCGCGTTCTGGATAAGAATAAATGCTTGATTATGATAAGTTTTATAAATAACAGTTCACCACATGCGTCATGATTCATTGGGGTGAAGGCATATAAGTCAAAGTATTATGGTTTCACACCGGTTGGTAAGTGTGAATCGGCTAACTCCCCTTTCTTCCCCAACGGATCATGTTGCTAGACGAGATGATGAAAACGTATGGACCGGATCATTGAAGACAAAAGGTTGATCAAACCCAGACAGTGGAAATATTTTGCTCTTGGTGCCTTTATCATTACGGTGGTTTTGTATGTGATCTTACGGGACAATACCAGTACCCTAAGAGTAGATAGAGAAAAGGTTACCATTTCGGAAGCTTTTTATGGTCCGTTCGAGGATTATATAAGGATTAACGGCCATGTAAAACCCATACGCACAGTTTATATCACTGCTATGGAAGGGGGGATTGTGGAGAAGATCTTAACAGAAGAAGGTACCATGGTGAAAAAGGGGGATGTAATAGTAAAACTAGCCAACCAAAATCTGAACATGGAAATTTTAAATAGTGAAGCACAACTTGCCGAAAAATCCAATTTGCTGAGAGAAACTCGAATTAGTATGAAACAGAAGAAGCTCAGCCAGCAACGCAAGATACTTCAGCTTGAGCTTGAATTGAAGCGTAAAAAGAGGGATTATAGACGGAAAAAAGATTTATATGAAAAGGGGGCCATATCAGGAGAAGAATTTACCCGGTCAAAGGAGGATTACGAAATGGCCACACGTCTGATGGAGATCACCCGGAAACAGCAGAAACAGGACTCTGTATTCCGCAAAAATCAAATGCGCAACATTACCAGAGATCTGAAAAACATGCGGAAAAACCTGCAGATGATCTATCAGAGAAAGGAAGATCTGAAGGTAAAAGCTCCTGTTGACGGTCAGTTGGGAATGCTTGATGTTGAACTGGGGAAATCCGTCAGTTCAGGGCAAAGCATCGGGCAGATCAATGTGCTGAGTTCTTATAAGATCCATGCCAGCATTGATGAGCATTATATTGACCGGATCAGGAGAGGTCTGACGGCTCATCTGGAACGTGAGGAAGATACTTTCCGGCTGAAGCTGAAGAAGGTGTACCCGGAAGTAAGGGATGGATCCTTTGAGGTGGATATGGAGTTTGCCGGCGGACAACCGGAGAATATCCGTACCGGCCAGAGCTATAACCTCAGGCTGAAGCTGGGCGAAACAGGGAAGGCATTGCAGGTGCCCCGCGGAGGATTTTTCCAGTCAACCGGCGGGCGGTGGATCTACCTCGTGTCTGACGACAGCTCGCACGCGGTTAGAAAACCGATACGCATCGGGGAGCAGAATCCAAGGTATTATGAGGTGACCGAAGGCCTGCAGCCCGGAGATAAAGTGATTACTTCAGGTTATGATACTTTTGGGAATAATGAGAAGCTGGTTTTTCAATAGAGAGAGGACGGAAAAAAGGAGACTGGAAAAAGGGAGACCGGAAAAATTAAGAAAAGAAGACCGGAGGAGAAAACCGGAAAAAAGAAGAAAGGGAGACCGGAGAACAAAACCGGAAAAAAAGAAGAAAGGGAGACCGGAGAACGGAGGAAAGGAAACCGGAAACCAGAAGAAAGGAGGACGGAGACGGGAAACAGAGAAAGGGTGACCTGAAACGGGAGGATGAAAAAATAGACATCGGAGAATGGATTAAGAAAAAATCATGT
>CAYNPZ010000428.1:0-2794 GCA_964399175.1 uncultured Bacteroidales bacterium
ACTTCTTAAATGTATTTTGTAAATCAATCAGCACGAAAGCTAGCATATGTTGCCATACACGTGCCATTGAATACACGGGTTAGCTGTACTCGGTAATGTAATGCTAAACAACTACTTCATTTTTATACCTTGTACCAAATCCCGATAAATTTTCCATTCACCATCAACGTTTTTCCAGATACAGACATATCTCTCGTCACGGATTTTTTTGCCATCTTTTTTATATACTGTAGCTATACCATATTCATAAGCGTGTTGCCCAAAAACTTCTACTTCCTGGGCCTCCGGTTCGATGACAATTCCTGCATCAATTGAACTTTTGAAAGCCTTTGTTACGCCTTCTGTTCCTTTAACCATCCTACCATTAGGAGGGTAGAATTTGGCATCTTTTGTATAGAGGGTTTCAGCTAATTTCGCAGGCTTATTATCTTTTATATACTGCGTAAATTGATCATAGCTGTCATTGATGGTCTTCTTCAGAAGGGGTCCATGGCTCCATACGATGCGCGGTTTGGTCCAATTTATATTTCATGCCAATTCCTCAGACGGCATCGTTGACTTCTGTAGCTGCGCGTATGCCAGAACGCAATGCCCCCTCCATCGAACTTCGCAAGATTGAGGTGTGTTCACCTGCAAAATGGATTCGGCCATGAGCTTGCTGTAGGGGTTTGAGATAGGCTGTCACCTGGCCTGCTTCGGGTGCGGAGTAAGCTCCCAGAGCATACGGGTCTGTATTCCAGGATTTCACCACACTACCCTCCTGGTGATGAAGGATCTTTGGATGAACTTTCTTCATGTGTTCCAGGGTTTGTTCGATAATTTCGTTTTCGGGCCATGTGGACATGCGCCGGGCCCTTGCACCAACCATGTGGCTTTCCAGGACAGCCCGTTCATTTTTTCCGCCTGTTTCAGATAATGGTTGCCGTGAAATCTGCTGAATCGGTAAATCGGTGCTCGCACTCCCGGTTACCCCTTCGTCAAACCAGAAACCGCGATCTACCTGTATATAGGTTCTGGTGGTACCTGGATAAGGTATATTTTCAATGGCACTACGTTTATCATCCGGCAATTCAGGATTAAAACGAATATCTCTTAGTACAGTGGCCGGTAGGGTGCATACGACACGGTCGGCTTGGTATGATTCAGCAGTATCACCCCGGTAGGCCATCACTTCAACTCCATTGTCGTTTTCGTTTATGGCCACAGCCCGCACACCATAATGGATGTTATCGCTTAACCGGGTTGCCATTTTTGCCGGAAGCATGTCGTTACCTGCTTTCAGGACGAAGGGTTGTCCGCTCATATATAGGCCAAAGTCCGACATTATAGCGGAGAGTGCTGAAGCATTGTATATGCCCATTCCGAACCATGCGGTATCGTGTATAAGTTCGACTGCGCCCTTTGATGCCCCTTTGGATTTGATATATTCAGCAGTTGTCATCTTATCGAGCTCCAGAAGTGACGACTGGTTCCATGACTGCGGATTGGATGCCCCTGATGGTAATGTATCCAAAAGATATTGCTTTATGATCCCCCTGGGCCCCAGTTCCTGTTCCTTTTTTGTCAGGTTATAGGGCCAGTCCGGCTGATCATTGGCACCAACAGCAAAACGACGCCCGTTTAGATGGTACAGTACATTAAGATCTGGAAATTTCAAGTCGGCCTTTTCAAGTCCGAGCTTCTCGATGTATCGGTTGGCCTGTGTGTAAGTCGAGGAAAAGGCAATGCCTCCCGCTTCAGCATGTAAGTTATCTGTAAACGGACTTCGCAGCGTATAAACCCGTCCGCCGGGGCGTGTTCGCGCTTCCAGTACAGTCACATCATGGCCGGCCTCTTCTAGCTCCCAGGCTGCTGCCAATCCAGAAAGGCCTGCTCCCAAAACCAATACCCGCTTGCCGTTGGACGACCTCTTGTTCAGTGATTTGGATGCAGCGAACAAATTACCGGGAAAAACCATACCGGCATAGGCTGCTCCGATTCCTGCCGTTACCTGATGCAGGAATCGTCTTCTTGAAATGGTTTTGTTTTCTTCAGAATCCATATCAACCTCCTGTGGTTTTTATTGAAATCATAAAAAGTTTCGAGCCCTTACTGTCATATATTTGTATGTTTATATATCACTCTGGTCCAGTATAGATTTCTTTTTTACAGGAAGAACAAACCACATTGTTATAACAGTTAGAACTATTGTTTGTTTTTAACTTCCGTTTGATTGTTAGAGGATTATTAAGAATGGTTTGGGATTGGTTAATATAAATAAACCATTTATACTCCCGTTTGGAAATTGGTAAAATCCTGAATAATTTATAATGATCCTTACAACAAACGATGGCAGTACGGCACGAAAGGTCGATGTGGCGTTGAAGGAATTTAGATGTGAGTTATTTGGTGTTATTTTGCACCGTACAAGCCCATAAGGTGGGGTTTTAAATGCGTATCAACATATAGAAATAATGAAACACCTTACAGCAAACCCGCGGATAATAGCTCCTGCACGGTAAGGCATGGTTAGTCGCCGGAAGCGAGTTTTGAATCGTCATTGATCGTTTTCGCAAGAGTTTCATTTATAAGGTATCCTGCTTGGTGTCATAAAACCCGGATAATTATTTTCGGGACAATAGCAGCAGAATTTCGATCACCCCATGAATTTTCATACCTTTAACCGATATTTAATCCATCAATTCATGAAGTGCTATGAAACGAGTGTTACTTTTATCTCTGTTAATTCCAATATTTACTTTTTTTGTTTCCCGTGCGCAGCAAGCGGCCAGCGAAACGGATAAAAATGAAAATG
>CAYNPZ010000429.1:0-2794 GCA_964399175.1 uncultured Bacteroidales bacterium
TTGGTTTTTTTTGCTTTTCCTCTTCTCCATTTGTGCAGGAAGAAGTAACAGCGGACAGGGACAGAAGCCCTATCCCCATTCCAATGGCTTTAATGTTCGGGTTTATCACATGCATAATATATAATTTAATAATTCTACCTAAATTTTGAATTAAACTTTTATTTTAGAGATTTTTATCTACTATAGCCTATTTTGCAATTAATAGCCTTTATATTTAATCACTTTTATATATATATATTGACTTTCAGGTAGTTAACTACCAACGCAAATCACATTACCGTCAACAGTAGCCATATATAACTTTCCGTTTACTGCGATCATTCCATCAAATACAGGAGAGGAATCCAATTGATATGCCGCCAGTTTTTTGCCGTTATCTGCTGATACAGCCCACAACAGACCACCCTTCCTTCCCTCTATTGCTCCCCACGGATCCTCTTCATCAACCACATCCGGGGTACCTGCCAGAAAAAGGATCTCACTGGCGGCTGAAACCATCGCCTCGACACGTATCGGAACATACCTGTTCCATCGGTTTTTTTTCGTCTGGTTGTCATCGGCAAATATCCGATATCCTTTTTTACCGGGAACAAAAGAAGTCTGGAATTTTCCTATGTTAGGAAATATTCTTAACGAATAGGTCAACTCATCATCAAAAATCATGTACCTCCCTTGCCTCGGACTATTTAAAATATCATACTGACTCCGGTCAGCATTGGAATTCCGTGATTCATTAGGCTGGCCAAAAAAAGACCCTATCCTGCTAAACCAATTAGGATTTAGCATTCCATTTATAGATATAAATTGTCCATTTGATGTGCCAATCTTTTTTAAGTGCCCGTTCATTCGCAATTGCCTTAAGGTTATACTCGAATCTTCACCACTTGCAAGAATATCGTTTTTTATTCCTATAGCAAGTTCATAAGTATGTCCATTATTTCTTATCATTTTGGATTCGGCTTCCTGATAGGAATCATAGAGCCGATTCTTTGCCAAGATATTGCCCGACTCAGGCTCCAGAACGTATAAGGCAATCCCCTTATCCCACAGCGACGACCTTCCTGCCGAGACATAGAGCCTGTCATCCTTAATAAGTACTCCTCCGTAAACCGGCCAGATTGATTCCAGCTGACCATCATCCATAATCTTTCGATCTATAGGAGCCACCCTGAAACGCCAGACAAGCCCACCGCTGTCCGCACGAAGGCAGTATACATACCCGTCATTAGAGCCAAAGAAAACCAGGTTATTATAAATGGTCGGGGGACTATCTATCGGACCTCCCGCTGTGTAACTCCATAGGACTTCCCCATTGTTCATCTCCAACGCATGTACCTGATGGGTTTCTGGGCTACTGACAAAAAGACGGCCATTGGAAGCGGTCAGTCCATTTAACTTCCTATCCAAGGAAGTATTCCATATAACCCCCTTGAGACTCTCCGGATCAACAGTTTCAGGTGTTGATCCGCTGCGCCGGGCATCATGTCTGAAGGTGGGCCATGAATCAGATGCACCTGGTTTACCGGCAGCGGCAATATCTTTCACTTCTCCATAATTGGATCCCTTTTCCAACCTGCCTTCATTATCATTAAAATCTACCTCAATGTCATTAAAATCTCCTGCAGGTCCAAGGGCTGCATATCCCGTAAGTGAACTGAGGCCATAACAAGAACATGAATGCGGCAAAGTATATAAAAGCCCGTTACAGGGGAGCACACCAAATCTGCATTTTCCCCTTACATAATGATGCAGATTGATCTCACCTGACTCAAAATTTGTAAACTCAGTTCCTCTCCTGGCTGTCAAAAGGAAACGACTCGTAGCCCGATTGCCATAACACCTGTGATGATGCCCCATATTAAAGATCTTTTCCTGGTCGTAACGCTTCAGCACTTTGCCGGTTTGAATATCAAGTGCGATCAGGGGTTTCTCAAACCAAGTATAATCTGATCTAAAAAACTGTGAATACTTTGTTGCCTGATCTAAAGATTTTTTTGATTCGCGATTTTTAGCGCCTTTTTCATGAACCCACACTTTATCTCCTATTACAAACGCTTCTACACCACCCCGATCAGGGCTTATTCCTTCATGACTCCAGAGTTGTTGTCCCGTTTTCTGAGAGAATGCATGAAGGAGCATATTCCATGATCTCTCACCCTGGCCTTTTTTCCAACCCGACGGATCTGACCAATTATAAACCAATAGAATAACATCATCAGAGGCTATCAACCGGTCGTACACAGAGGGACCTTTTATATATTTGACAGACTGAAGTTGGTCCTTTTTCATATTATCAGGCAATCTTTTTTGCCACTTTCGTTTGCCTGTAAACAAATCCAGTTTGACAAGTCGATCATCCACAATTGTAAAAATATCGCCATCCTTAACAACAGGAGAAACTTTAAGTCCTCCTTTTTTTCCTGTATCATATTCCCAGAGAATTTCTCCGGTATTGGGTTCTATTGCACGTAATATCTCTGCCCGCTTTCTTGTGAATGTAGCAGCATTCAACTCTCTCATGGAGAAGTTCAACGCATTTATCTCATCCTTGGGTGCTACAGTAAGCAAAACCCCTTCGGAATATAGAATCTCCTCGGTATCCTCTGTTCCCTCAAAAGTTCTTTCCAGGTTACCGGTGGCTGCGTCAAGAACCTGAATATCGCCTTTCTCACCAAAGGCAGCATAAAGCCGGTCTTTTACCGCAACCAGCTTAAGCTCCATGGGAAACTTCGGCTCGAAGTGGTCATATTCGGAGGAATCCCGGCCTACCTTCATTAAATCTGTAGGCCCACGC
>CAYNPZ010000430.1:0-2793 GCA_964399175.1 uncultured Bacteroidales bacterium
TTAATACTTTTAATGATCTACCATCGGATAAAATAATAAAAGAATATTTGAATGAAATTGTTGGTGATAATGAATTTAATATATTACAATATACTGAAGAAAACATTAAAGATTTATGTTTCGCACTTAATTTTTTCAATAAAATCAATGATATGCTGAAGATAAATTATTTATTTGTTTTCTTTTAACACAGTATTAATGGGCCATAGCAGCAAAATTCCATTTAACTTCTCTAAGCCGCCTTTTTAATTGCATCATCATTTTCTTTGTTAAGCCACATAGAAAGCATCTTTTCCAAACGCGCTTGTTTGTTGTTATTCCGAAGTAATTTCTCAAGGAGATATTCCGGACTTATTTCCAATACATCGCAAATTTCGTGAATCAATTCTAATATCAAGCCCCAAATTCGCTCAGCAATAGTCAATTCAAGCATTTGGTTGCTATAGTTTTTGAATAGTTGACCTATGGATTCATATCTGTAAAATCTTTTGCTTAAACTCAACACTATATACTGAACCATAGCGATAGTAGCATCTGCTATTTGAGCATCAAAGTCCTGACTTTGACTTTTGCCTAAGTTTAGATATTGCTTTGCCTCTTTAAAAAACACTTCGATGCTCCAACGTATACTATATATCTCCATGGTTCGGATAAAACTTAGCGATAAGTCCGTGGTTACTATAAGCCTCCACCTTTTTTGTCCCATATATCGGGTAAAAAACATTTTTACAGGGAGACCCTGATAACAGGCATAGCACTCAATATAAGTGGCCTTCAACTTGCGAGAGCGCTTTTTGCGCCCTCTCAGATGTTGCTTCAACTCTAAAGGGCTGTAGAATATCCCATTATATTCATATTTTGCTATACCCATCTTAGCCATAGCTATCAAATGGACCGTTGCTTTTTCAAATTTTTGCACCATTTGTAATAATTCCAGGCAAAAAAACCAGCTATCAGTCAGTATGTAATCAGAAATAAAACCGTGTTTGAAAGCTCTGCGAAGTAGCTTGATGGCTTGCTTTATTTTCGAGGTATCTAATTCCTTTTTGCGTTTATTCCCTGGTGAATTTTTTTCTCTTTTCTTGCTGTATTGTTCTTTTTTCTGAGTTTTGTTCATCCCAAACGGCTTCTTCTTATTCCTCCCTTTCTCCCGGTGAAAGGAAAAATCCAGGGGAAGGAAACTTTTTCCGTCCCACCATCCTAAAAGCAGCAATTTATAGCCCCAAACATGCAACCTGGTCACATGATCAAATACTTTGCTTATCCCTTCGGTAAAACGAGTTGTTTTCATGAGCAAACTGTCATCTAATATCAGACACTGTGGCCCTGAAGATTCCCCTTTTTCTTTTACCAGCTGCTTAAAGCGCCTGACAACAATCCAAAGCAACTGACGCCATTTAATTGTTACTTTATTTTTTAACCGATAATAAGCATCTTTTTCTGCTTCAGTAAAATAGGCAAGGCCACTGTATAACATTGCCCGTACACTATTGACTCCTATAAATGGCAGTAATAGTAATACAGAGAGTAATTCTCCTGAAGAATAACCGCGCTTTTTTATTTCATTGAGAAATCTGGTAAGAGCGCTACAACGAAAAACCTTCAGCATGTCAATGAACGTATCCCCGACTTTTTCATCTGAGGTGAAAAAGTCATTTAGTTCTTCTATTTTTTTAATATCTTTGTTTTGTAGCATAATTTGGAATTTTTATTTTTTGTTTATAAACAACTTAAATTTAAGAATTTATCTCCAAATTATGCTACTTTTTTGTAATTTATTTTCAAGAGTTATCAACAATTTTAATAACTGCGAAACTTCAATTGATGAGTTAAAAAAAAAGCTAAAGGATCCGTCTTCGAACGATCTGTAAGGGAAAGGCCTCATAACTTAAGCGTTAAAAAAGTATGCAAAGATTTTGGATATTCCAGGGATGCTTATTATAAACGCAAAAAACGTATGACAAGCTATAAAAACCAAAAAGACGAGATTCTTGAGATGGTCAGGACAAGACGGCATAGTCAACCCAGAGAGGGGACAAAAAAAATCTATTATGGAATAAAAGCTCAATTAAAGGCCAAAGGGATTAAAATTGGCCGTGATAAATTATTTGATGTTTTAAGGGATAATGAGATGCTTATAAGACCAAGAAAAGGCTATGTTAAGACTACAAATTCCAATCACCAATACAAAAAATACGACAATTTGGTGAAGGACTTTGTCCCTACAGGAGAAAATCAGCTTTGGGTGTCAGATATTACTTATATTAGAACACTAAATGGTTTTTGTTATCTGGCTCTTATAACGGATGCCTATTCGAGAAAAATTGTGGGCTATGATATTAGTGACTCCCTGGAGCTGGAAGGTGCACTAAGAGCCCTCGAATTTGCTCTTAGTGCCCTTCCAGCGGGCCAGAAACCGATACATCATTCGGATAGGGGAATTCAATACTGCAGCCATGAATATACTCGTTTGCTGAAGAAAAACGGGCTGAAAATCTCTATGGCATCAAAAGGAAATTGTTACGAAAATGCAATGGCTGAGCGGATCAATGGAATTTTAAAACAGGAGTATTACCTGGATCAAACTTTTGTCAGCAAAGATCATGCAGTAAAAACAAGTAAAGAATCCATTAAAATCTACAATAACAGAAGATTACACATAAAATTAGGATATAAAACACCAGAATATGTTCATTCAAATGCTGCTTAAAATTTATTGTTTAACCTGTAGACACATATCAGGATAAGACAGACACGGGAACCGGGGGATGAGAACGTGATGGAAGAAGAGTC
>CAYNPZ010000431.1:0-251 GCA_964399175.1 uncultured Bacteroidales bacterium
TAGAGGGGAGATCCAATCGTGGCAGGAGGCTTCACGGGTCAAGCTGAAAGAAGTGATCCGGTTCCGGGAGGCAGGGGAAATTGTAAAGAGATCCTATAAAACCCTTCAAATAGAACATGGCGACTACCGGCTGAAAATGACACGAGAGAAATATTTTATCAACGAGCACGGTGGATACCGGGAATGGGAAGTGCCCGGCGTCAAAATTACCACCAGCCAGTCAGATTCCGATAAAGTAGCCCTGATCATTT
>CAYNPZ010000431.1:329-1502 GCA_964399175.1 uncultured Bacteroidales bacterium
GGAAGAGGGGATATGACTGATCAGATCAGGAAGTATCTGTCTTCCGGCCATACGGTGATTGCCCTGGATATCCTGTTAACCGGAGAACAGAAGCACCGGTTTTCTTCCTCCCATTTTGGAACCATGTTGATGGCCACTGCGGGCGAGCGCGCTCTTGGAGTTGCCGTTTCTCAGCTGGACGCCATTGCCGGTCTTAACAGGGATAAAAACATTACTTTGGTGGGGAAAGGCAGGTTTTCCGGTACCATTGCCCTCATGACTGCGGCCCTGAAACATTCGGCCGATGTGGCAGAAGCCGATCTTGCCGGATTGCCTGTTAGCCTGAAACTTTTGATTGAAAACAAAATAGAATATGAAAACTGCCCGGGGCTATATTGTTTTGGATTGCTCAGGCATTTCGATATCCGGGAGTGTATTGGAATGGCAGTGCCTTCTGATGTTCATGTTTCTGATTTTATAGGGGATAGAGAAAGGGCAGAAAAAGAATTTGAACCGTTGAATTCTTTATATGGAAAATGGGAAAATGCGGGGCTTGAATATTAATTATTCCGGATATTGGGCTGAATATATAATAAAAGTCCACATAAGCGATACGATTCAGGAAGGATTCTGTCAGGACTAACAGGTGAATGTTGACAAACAGCTGTGAACCTAAACAATAATAAAAAACGCACACTATCATGAAAAAAATTCATTTAATCATTTTATTGATTGTATTCCCATATTTAATTACAAATGCGCAAAGCAGGAATACTAAAGTATTTACCATTTTCACCTCTTCAGGCTGTGGTTGTACAGGCTCCGGCGGTGCTCCAGAAACTTTCACAACCAATGAAGAGGTTTTGGCTCAACTTCATGAAGCATGCCACGGAGTGGACTTTATTGAATTTTCAGGTACTGTAACAGACGCTTATAGGGAAGTGAAAAACAACATGGAAGATTTTGACGGAGTCCTTATAGTAGGACGTATTGATGGAGATTATAGATTGGCCTTTACAGGTTTACCTACCATCATTGTATACAATCTTTTTGAATTCCAGAGCGGGCAACACTATCATATTTATGCAACAGGCAAAGTAAAAGCTGATGGCAGGAATATACTCGAGGGGGGAACCAATTACAGGGAGGTGAAAATCCTGAACGCCCAACTGGACAGAAGAAACCTTTGTGCTC
>CAYNPZ010000431.1:1512-2787 GCA_964399175.1 uncultured Bacteroidales bacterium
GTCAGGGAATCTATGTTCAATGACCTGGTATATAAAATCGGACTAATACAGGTTATTAAAAAATTGAGGGAAACCCGAATATATATGGTGAAAAGGGGAAAAAATGAAACAATTGCCAGTGTAAATTATAAGTATGGCGATTTCAACCAGTCTTATCCGGAAGATCATAATAAGTGTTAAATCAATTCAATTGAAGAATTAGGCGTTGAGATCATTTCGGTGGAACCCGGTGAATTCTATGATGCCTATGTAAATACTAATATCAGGGAAGCAGAAGATACTGCTGATAAATGGATCAAAGGTGCACGAAAGGTAGAAGCATCAAGATCAGAGATCATTAAAACCGCAAGAGGATATCTTGCTCTGGATGCGTTGAGAAAAAAGTATAATTGCAATGCTGTGTCCACTCATATTAGATCGATTTCGGAAGACGATGAAATTGAAGATATTTATAATCCCGGATTAGGTTTGGAGCTTGGGTTTAAAACAAGAGGAATACAGGCTGTTTGCCAGAACTATCCCCATATATTAATCACCGAGGTTTTGGCTTATCTGCTAACCGGCAGGCCAAGTATGCTTGGTGATCAGATGTATGATATTGACAATTCTGTGGAGATTGTCTTGCATTGCGGTATCCCCATCAATCCTTATGGAGATGAACGAAGGATTCCTTATACTATAAGGCCTCATGCAGAAAGCCCGGTTAGAGACCTTCCCGAAGAACCCGGCTCTTCAACAGGAATAACTGCAGAGTGGCCTGTCGGTGAGAAGGTCACATTTTGGGAGATTCATAGTATGTTGGGTGAGATAAGATTACATACGGGAGAAATAGTCAATGGGCGTACCATTTATATTGGTGCGGAGGATATCGATAATGTTATGTGCACGGCCAAGATAATAGCCAGGGTTGAAAACATAAAAAAGGTACGGAATCAACATTTCCCTTCCTTATATGGAATTCATCACTGTGCGACACTTGGTGATTTAAGACAACAAATTAAAGATGTTGGCACCTTGTTGGGGATAAATGTAGTAGAGAGAGATAGGTAGTTTTAGAGTTGTCAGCATATTAGACGTTGTGAATAAGAAAAATATATCATGAAAAATATTTGTTTTTATTTAATAATAGGGATAATAATTTCTTCTGTTTCTTGCAAACGGTCAACCCAAACAGATAAGGAAAAACGGAATTCCGATATCTGCTGTACCTGAAGACAAACCGCTTATTATTCCTCATGATTCCGGAACAAAAATATGGGATATCACCCATATCCC
>CAYNPZ010000432.1:0-2777 GCA_964399175.1 uncultured Bacteroidales bacterium
CCCCGACGCTTCGGGGTCCGGCAGCCGCCGGACTCCTGAAAGTCTGGGCTTGTAGTAGAATTAAAGTGTTGAAGAAACCGGAAAAGGAAGAAAGGCTGCGGCTAAGTGAAAACTGCCATACTGGCATTTTGTCCCCCCTTCCCGTTGAAGGTTTTTAGCAGATTTGTGCTTATTTTGCTACGCTGATTAAACATTCGTGCGCTTCAGGCAAAGGCGGACTGAAGGTCTTTGATCCGGTTGAAACCTTAGCGGTTTGTTCGGTTAGCTGAACGTTCCAGATCTGTTGGGCCATTTCTATTATATAATCCAAAGCTCCATCATTTTGAAGGTTATGTGGTTCCAAAAAAAGACCTCCAAAATAGGAGGTCATTAAATGATTAATTCTGATAAGTTCTTCTTTATGAAGATATTCCACCATATAGAATTATGCTAATGCTTTCCATACATTATAATATTTTTCAATGTGCCTGGTTATAATTTCATCTGAGGTATCGTGGTCAGTATCATTAATGGAAGCGATTGTATATTCCTCAATTAAATTACTTTGATCAAAAAACAAATTCAATTCAATACTCCCCCTTCCACTTTGCTGATTCCCTTCTTCTGTAAAAGGAATGATATAATAATTGTTTTGGACCATTTCATTAAAAATTAATTTCGTAATTTTATCTGTGATTATCTGTACAATCTGTGTCAAACGTGTTCCTATTATAAATACTTTAAAACCATACCAAAATGAAAACCAACAAACTTTTCCAAACTGTTTTAACGGGAGCGGTACTTCTCGTGTTAACGTTCACAATCATGACCAGTTGCACCCAACAGGAAGACAACAAACTTAAAGGTACATGGGAACTGGTTTATCTTAAATCAATTGCCGGCGATACCCTTCAGTATGAGTTTCCGGGAAATATTTCAGGCAGTCAGATGAAGATGTGGTCAAAAGATCACTTCATCTTTGTGGGACAATTGAAAGTGGACACAAACGTCCGGAACAACTATGGCGGTGGAACCTATACCCTCAAAGATGACCTGTATATTGAAAATATTCAATACCATACCGAACCGGATTAAATCGGCAAGGAAATGAAAATGAAACTGGAAATCAGAAATGACACGCTCATTCATACCTATCCGCTGGACGAGAATGATAAGGTCCATAAAAGCAATTATTTTATAGAGAAGTATGTCAGGCTGGATTAATCCTTTCAATAAATCATTGCGGTGCCATCAGCCCGACGCTGTTTACTCCCGACGATAGGCGGGATCGGGGATCCGGCTACCGCCGGAACCTGACCGGCCTTTGACGGTCGCCCGAAGGACTACGGTTCGGTGGAAACCTTACCGGTTTGTTCAGTTGGTAAAAAGGGGCCAAGTTGATTCCTGTGGATGGTAAGCTCGCCATTGACGGGGTTGATTCCTACTTGCTGAGCATTTTGTTATAATCTTCATGAGTTCCTATCCAAACCCAGATGTAATCTTCTTTGTCCTTATAGCACAATGCCCTGTAATCTAAAGAAATTCTGACAGACCAGAATTTTCCAATCTTTTTAAAATGCAATGAAGGATGGTGAGGATTCTTTTTAAGGAGATCAAATTTTTCCCTGGCCAGGTTTTGTATGTTTGCCGGAAGCGTATCAAAACGGTTCCAAAAATTTTCCGTTGCTTTGTGCATTACAGATCTTTAAGGTTCCCGTCATTCTTTTCTTTACTTGCTTCATCAATTAAAAAATCCAAATTGTTTGCTTTGGAATCCTTTTCTATTTCATTATCCCACTTTTCCCAGTCTTTTTCTGCTATCCATCGCCTCAGTTCAGCAAAATCCGATTCGGGAAGCTTTTCTATCTCATTTTTTATTTTTTTGATGTCGATCATATTTCCCTTTTTTGTTGAAACGGTTATCCATTCAATAAATTGCAATGCAAAGATCTATCAGTCCAATCCTTTGTTTTCAAAAGTACTGTTTTTCAATAAAAATATCAAAAGTAAATCCGGGTATTGAAATTGACACCGGGTCAAGAACTGCCAGTCTGGCAGGTTGACACTTCTTTTCCCGGTGAAGGGTTTCGGTCGGTTGATAATAATTTTGAACTCAACGTAACGGGAAGAATGCTGCGGTTGGTGCCATCAGCCCGACGCTGTTTACTCCCGCCGATAGGCGGGATCGGAAATCCGGCTTCCGCCGGAACCTGACCGGCCTTTGACGGTCGCCCGAAGGTCTTCGGTCCGCTGGAAACCTTACCGGTTTGTTCAGGTAGCTAATGGTAACAGACCGGTCCCCGCCGCTGACGGGGCCGCCCACGGGGGTTGACTCCGCTTTTGTCGGGAGTAAACAGAACCTCACGTTAGCTAAAAAAAACAATCCCTTATGGCTGGTCTTTGATAAGATGTTCAATAGCCTTTCTGCTCTTCCAGGCCTTAATCTGCCTTTCTCGTCGATGGGCCTGTTCTTTTGCCTGGTAAGCTTCAGTATAGACAATAGTCCAATCGATGGCCTTTCCGGTATAACCTTTATGCTCTGCATTGTGTCGCCTCAAACGTCCTTCCGGATCAGCTGTATGACCGACATAATAACGGTCCATAGTTTTGGAATAGAGAATATACAAATAATACATACTCTAAAAATACAAAAAAAGCCCCACAACATTGTATTATTGTGAGGCTTTCTGTGGGCGATGATGGATTCGAACCATCGACTTCTTGCTTGTAAGGCAAGCGCTCTGAACCAACTGAGCTAATCGCCCGATATTTCTTAGAACCTTGTTGGTTCGAACCAT
>CAYNPZ010000433.1:0-2476 GCA_964399175.1 uncultured Bacteroidales bacterium
TACCCTTATTTTGTATATTTGCTGACAGCGAAAATTATGAACTGACGAACTCTGTTCTTCATAAACAACAATTAAAGCAGTAAAATTACCAAGAAAGCGTGAAAAATGAAGGAGAAAAATTAAATTTCAATATGATGATTGAAAGCGTCTTTAGCAGCGTTTTGCTGCGCCTCTTTTTTGGAAGCACCTTTACCGCGGCCCAAAACCTTATCCTCAACCTTAACGTTGGATATGAAAACAGGTTGCCCACCGTTTTCTTCCGGATTTTCAAAATCTTCAAATACCACCTCCAGACGATGTTTCTGGCTCCACTCAATCAGCTGGCTTTTATAATCAAAGGTGTGGTATTCAAAATCCTTTAAATCGATATAAGGTTTAATGATGTTGGTGATAATGTAGGATCTCGTTTTATTAAAACCTGCATCCAGAAAGATAGCCCCGATAACTGCCTCCAGGGCATTACCCAACACATTCCCGCTAAGACTTTCGTCAATATTGCTTTCTATAACCTCTTCCAAACCAATTTTTTCGGCTATCCGGTTCAGAGTATCCCTGCTGACAATTTTGGCCCTCATTTTAGTGAGAAAGCCTTCGTTTTTCATCGGATAGCGATGATAAAGCATATCCGCAACTACAGCATTCAATACAGCGTCGCCGAGGTATTCAAGACGCTCGTTGTTCATGGGCTCGTAGCCGTTTACTCTGGAAGTAGCGGATTTATGGGTCAGAGCAAGGTTAAACAGGTCAAGATTCTTTGGCCTGTATTTCAAAACCTTTTTTAAAGAATGGTGGAAACCATTGTGGACGGTACTGTATTTTCTAAAAAAAGATAGCAGATTATTCAAATCATTCATTGAATTTACTTACCACAACCGAGGCATTATGTCCGCCAAAGCCAAAGGTATTACTAATGGCAACATCAACCTTTCTTTCCTGTGCTTCGTTAAAGGTATAGTTGATCTTATTGTCAATCTCCGGATCATACTCATGATGATTGATGGTAGGTGGAACCATATCCTTATTAATGGCACAGATAGAAGCAATCAGCTCAATTGCACCGGCTGCTCCCAGGAGATGGCCGGTCATTGACTTTGTAGCACTGATGTTCATCTCATAAGAATGATCGCCAAATACTTCCTTGATTCCTTTAATTTCAGCTCCGTCGCCAATAGGTGTAGCAGTTCCGTGTACGTTGATATAGTCAACATTATCGGGATTCAGGTTGGCATCGTTCAGTGCGTTGATCATTACGTGTCTTGCACCCTTACCTTCGGGATGGGGTGCTGTGAGATGGTGGGCATCGGCAGACATTCCTCCTCCCAAAACTTCGGCATAGATCTTTGCTCCACGCTTTTTGGCATGTTCAAGCTCTTCAAGGATCAGTGCACCACCTCCTTCACCCATAACAAATCCGTCCCGGGTTTTATCAAAAGGCCTGGAGGCTGTTTTATATTCATCATTATTGACTGAAATGGCCTGCATGGCATTAAAACCACCCATTCCGGCATCATTGATAGCAGCTTCGGAACCTCCGGTAACAAAAACATCGGCTTTATTCAAACGAATATAATTCATCGCATCAATAATGGAATGGGAAGCTGAAGCGCAAGCGGATACAGTGCTGAAATTGGGGCCGGTTAATCCATATTTCATAGAAATATGTCCGGCAGCAATATCAGAAATCATCTTAGGTATAAAAAACGGGCTAAATCGAGGGGTTCCATCTCCTTCGACATAGCCCTTTACTTCATTAAGGAAAGTATTGATCCCTCCAATTCCTGAACCCCAGATTACACCGATTCTGTTCTTATCAGTATTATCCAGATCTATCCCTGAATTTTCCATCGCTTCCTTCACTGAAATCAAGGCAAACTGGGCATAAAGGTCCAGCTTCCTCAGCTCTTTTCTGTCAAAATGATCCTTGGGGTTGAAGTTTTTTACCTCACAAGCAAATCTTGTTTTAAATTTTGACGCATCAAAATGGGTTATCCAGTCAGATCCACTCACCCCATTATATAGGCTGTTACAATACTCTTCAAGATTATTGCCAATAGGTGTTATCGCACCGATACCTGTAATTACCACACGTCTAAATGCCATAATAAATCAAAATTTAAAACAAGTTCATGAATTGTTATTGAGCATTTTCTTCAATATACTTCACTGCTTCTCCGACTGTACTGATATTTTCTGCCTGATCATCAGGGATAGAGATATTGAACTCTTTTTCAAATTCCATGATCAATTCTACAGTGTCTAGAGAATCAGCACCCAAATCATTTGTAAAGCTGGCATCATTAGTGACCTCATTTTCTTCAACGCCTAACTTATCAACAATGATTGCTTTAACGCGTGATGCAATATCTTCTGCCATAATCTTTAAGTTTTAGTTATTAGTTTTTAATTTTTAATTTTAACAGTGCAAAGAAATATAATTCCCTTTCATATAACAAAAAAAAAATTAAAATTTTTTCCA
>CAYNPZ010000433.1:2486-2768 GCA_964399175.1 uncultured Bacteroidales bacterium
ATCTCTCTGGCCGCGGCCACATGACACAGGCAATCCTGCAACGCCCACTGCGCCTAATGCCAAAGCAGAAGCTTTGATAAAATCTCTCCGATTATAATATTTCATTTTTTATCTGTTTTTTAATTTACCATAAAACGCGTGAAATAAAGTTAAATCTTAAATTAATAAGTCTTTAGGCGCTTACCCGGTCAAATTCTTGCATTTTTTGGCAAAACGTGCCCGGTAAGGTACTGTGGCAAAATTTATGAGGCAATTTTCAAAGATAAAAATAATTGAAAAAGA
>CAYNPZ010000434.1:0-2763 GCA_964399175.1 uncultured Bacteroidales bacterium
GGTTCCCATCCGGGCTCGTAGTTTCTGCTCCACATCTGCATGGCCTGGCCGTCTCCCATGATCCTTCCTGTGTTAGGATTGACCTGGAGTGCCCTGCCCATTTCCTGGGAAATGTTGCCCAAATGGCAGATCAGGTTACTCACTGCACCTTCATCAATGGGAGAATGCTGTTCTTCTCCTTCCCGAATGGCATTCAAGAAATTGGTCATGTGTTTGACATCCAGGCTACCCATGCCGGTGGTGTCCATCGTGGCGCTTTCCTCTCCTTCTTTATTATGCTTTATTTCGTTGTTATCCAGATCCCAGGCAATGTAATTGTTTCTGTCGAGCAAGATTGTGCCCTTGGTTCCATGGATGGTGGCACCCCGGCCTCTGTCGTGGAACCGGAAGGGATTGCAGCTCCTGCCTTCCCAGGTGAGCATCTTACCACCTTCAAACTGGTAATTGGCTATCTGGGTGTCGTAAAATTCCCAGTCATCGTCATAATGATATCGTCCGCCTGCGGAGTTAACCATGGTGGGATATTTTACACCGAGTGCCCATCGACAGATATCCATTTCATGTGTTCCGTTGTTATTGATCTCACCGGTACCCCAGTTCCAGAACCAGTGCCAGTTATAATGCACCCAAATGTCCTGATATTCTTTACGCGGAGCTGGCCCTTGCCAGAGCTCCCAGTTGAGCCAGTCGGGTACCTGGGTTCTTTGTCCCATACCGATCGGACCACGCTGATTGGCATACCAGGCTTTTCCATGGTAGACCTCACCAATCAGACCGTCACGGATGTCTTGCATGGCTTGAATGGAGGTGAGTGCCGAACGTTGCTGGTTACCCATCTGAATGACCTGATTGTACTTTTTCTGAGCTTTTACCAGCAGTTCTCCCTCATGGGGATTATGGCTGCAGGGTTTCTCAACGTACACATGTTTTCCGTTTTGGACTCCCATAAGAGTCATGGGGGTGTGCCAATGATCCGGGCTGGCAATAGCCACGGCATCAAGGTCTTTTCTCTCGACCATTTTCCGGTAATCCTCTATGATCTCGGGTCTGTTACCGGTTAATTTTTCCGCCATTTTGGCTGCTTCTTCGGCTGCCCGTCTGTCTACATCACAGATGTAACCAATGGATGTGTTTTCGGACTCGGCAACAGCCCTGATAAGGGCTTTTCCCCTGCCATTGACACCGGCAACACCAAAATTTATTCTGGAATTGGACCCTTGCATTCTTTTCATACCCGAGGCACTAAGACTATGGGCTCCCAATGTGATTCCTGCTGTTCCTATCGCTGCTTTCTTTATAAAATCACGTCTTGATTGATCCATAATATTGTTTTTTTGAATGATTCTACATTTATTGAACCGTTTGTAAATCAAGTTGGACCTTAGTTATTACCGGATAGGTCTTTGATCTTTATGTTTCGGAATGAAACCTCATGACCGTGTTCCTGGAGCAGAATATGACCTTTTTCTGCTTCACCGAAACGTTCCCCGTAGGCAGTGTATCGGGGAGCTGAATATTTACTCATCTCTACCAGCTTTCGATAATTTTCACTGCCCCGTTCGTATTCAAGAACTTTCTTTCCGTTGAGCCAGTGCTCCACATGATGGTCATTTGAAACGATGCGCGCATGATTCCATTCTCCAAGGGGATTGGGCTCTTTGTCTTTAGCCGGGATCATATCGTAGAGAGAAGCCAGTGTACGGTTGCCGTTTCTTCCTTTATTGGCGTCAGGATGGTTTTCATCATCCAATATCTGATATTCCAGACCAAAAGCAGATCCTTCATGATCCCCTGCTTTTTCCGTTACATAATATTTAATGCCGCTGTTGGCACCTTTTGACATTTTAAAGTCCAGCTTCAGCTCAAATTCGCTGAATTCTTCCCTGGTAACAATATCGCCACCGTGCTGGGATTCTCCTCCTCCTTCAGCCGTAACCTGGAGGGCAGCATTGTGAACCATCCAGCCTCTTTCAGGGAAGTGGTCCATGTGGGCACCTCTCCATCCTTCATGATTTTCACCGTTGAAAAGAAGTTCCCAGCCTTCCTGCTTTTCCTGGTCGGTCAAACGGTTGTATAGGTAAGTTTTCTGAGGGATGTCCATGGACTTGTTGTGGGCCCAGGCCGTATCGCCTGTCATAATTCGCATGTTGCGCCATCTTACCTGCAGGCCTTTCTTTTCTTCATCGTCTCCCACGCTGTGCACCTGAAGGCCGATGAACCCCTCATCTGTCATGTTGTCCACCAGGTTGACTGCGGGCACGCCGTTTACCCAGGTTTGAATGGTATCGCCAAGGGCTTCAATGCGGTAAGTGTTCCAGTCCCCATTATTAAAAGCTTCTCTTGCCGGTTTGTTTTCGGACAGATCATACAGCCAGCCGCGGCGGGCCTCATCGTATACACCACCGCTATAGGCACGATCAGAGGGGTCAATCTCTACCTGATAACCATGTACTCTGTTGTCCTGATATTCTGGTGTGGCGTTGCTCCGTATCTGGATGCCGGAGTTCAATCCCTGATCAACTTTCAATTCTACCTTGAGAATAAAATCGCTGTAGCGTTTCTTGGTACAAAGAAAGCTGTTGGGGGTGTTGAGAACGGTTTCACCAATGATTGTGCCGTTCTTTTCAGTATAATTGGCTTCTCCGTTCCGCTGAACCCACTGGTCCAGGTTCTCTTCATTGTAAAGCCGGTCAAAGTCTTCTTCCGTTTGCGAACACGAAACCATAACAAAAAAAGAGACCGCTGCTATTGCTGTTATCCTGA
>CAYNPZ010000435.1:0-2763 GCA_964399175.1 uncultured Bacteroidales bacterium
TGGCTCAGGCTTAATCAGTTGCACAATGAGCTTCACGACTCCTTTGGGTGTATAGAATTCTCCTCCTTTCTTCCCGGCAGCATCAGCAAACATTTTGATCAGGTATTCATAAGCATCGCCAAGGATATCCGGCTTGTAAAGGTCTGCATTGCGAAGGGAATATTTGTTGAAGTGGCGCAACAGAGCCTGAAGGGTTTCATCTGCCAGCACTTCCTTGTCGCCGTATTTGGTGGCCGTGAGCACATTTTCCAACGAAGGATTTTCCCGTTCTATGCCTGCAAAGGCTTTGTCAAGCGCTTCCCCTATGTTTTCCGTTTTTTTCTTCAGCTCATCCCACCTTGCTTCCGGCGGAACTTTGAAATAGGTTTCCTCTTCAGCATCCTCCCTGCTGATACCCTCCCTTTTCATGATGTTTTCCACTTCCTCCTCAAAAACATCGTTGGTGCGCTTCAGGAAAAGCAGACCAAAAATATAGTTCTTGTAATCGGAGCTGTCGATGCTGCCCCTCAGGATGTCTGCCGAATCCCAAAGCCAGGTTTCGAGGGTTTCCAGTGTCAGATTGGCCATATTCTTCTGTATGTTTTGATTTTAAAGCTTAGGATTACCGTCATTAGGAGATTAAAAATAATAAATTTGGAAGGAGGTGGAAAGGGTAAGGAGTGATTTTAAGATAAAAAGGATAAAGCACCACCCGAAGGCAGTGCTATCCCAAATCCTTAAAATCCAAAGGCTCAGGCAGACATATCATGGATCATTGAGGACATTTTTCTGTACCTGTTATGTTGTGGTTTATCTAAGATGCCTTTGTCCACAAATTGTTTGATATATCCCTGGGCTGTTTTATCCGGGATTTTTAATCCTTTGGCTATTTCCAGATAACCTTGTCTATCGAATTCCGGGGGCAATGACTCATAAAAATTTTCTTTATTGGTTTTATGCCGCTTGATATTTCCTTGTTTAGGGTATAACTGGAGGACCTGTTTTGAATGCTCTTTTAATACCTGTATCATACTTTTTACAACTTCAAAATCCTCATCAGAGCAATAAATGGGTTTGGGTTTTTTTGGTGTATTCTGTTCTATACGCCTGACAGCACTTAGAATTAAAGCAAGCCGGAAAAATATTAGTCCCAGCCTTCGTATAACCTGGAGTGAATTTGAACCATAAACATAATAAAATTCAGACTGAAATTCGCTGAAAAACCGGTTGAATTCTTGTTGTTGACCTTCCGTGAATTTAAACTGGGTTTCTTTGGCTTCACTATTCCGTCTGTAAAATGACTTGATTTTCTTTCCAAATTCAGAAAAATGTTTTTCCATTTCTGTGTTGTCGGAATTTTTAAACACATCAAACCACACGGGGGTGATGTTGTAAACATAAAACATGAACCGGCTGAGCAGTCCATCCTCACTGTTTGGTATCAGTTTTAATATCTGATTGGGAGTACCTGAGAGTACTGCTGACAATTGCGGTCTTGGAATTTCAACATATTCATTATGAGTTCGCCGGTGATAAGTTATGGCTTCATGCTGAAATGCTTTTCTGAAGCCATCACTATAGTCGCCATGTTCACTGTTAAAGGCATTGGTCAGGGTGTCTCCTTCGGTTTCAAACAAGAGTCCTTTCCCGTCATTGGTATTCATCAGTTGAAACACACTGGTTGCACTGCTGTTTGCAGGCAGCAACAAAAGCCTTCTTTCATTATTATTTCTACCTACATTATATATATGACTATGCAAAGGATATACTATGTCTTTGCAATGGTTTAAAGAACCTTTACCAGCAGAAGGAGGTGCTCCAATAAACAAATAGAGGTTGGCATTTACTTTCTTACTGTCGTATATTCCGTATAAATTGGGGAAACAAGCACTTATTGCGGTAAGGGATCCTAATAACATAATATCTCTTTCCCGCTCTGAATGGGAATATGAACATATATTTTTAAGATATTTTGGCAGTCTGTGAAATATTTCGTCATCAAATACCGGCGTTTTGAATAAATGATCCCCTTTAGGATCCTGAGGATTCTCAGGATTTGACTGATCATATATATTTGTCTGCTGAGCATATGAGAGGAAGGTGAATATTGACTTATCTCCATTAGCGGATTCCAGGCAATTATCGTACAATTTATCGCAAGCTTCAGCGGAATAACCAGGATAGAATTTGCTTACCCGATGAAAATATTCCCTTCCATCAGCTCCAAATTCATCAGTAAAGGCAAATCCAATATCCTTCCATCTTTCGGAGTTTTTAATTATGTCTACTTCTTTGTTTTCGATCTTGTCGATCATTTGCTCTACCTTTTCTTTAGTTTCACTGGTAGAATTTTGGGGTTCATTTTTTACCTCATTTTCGTTTGTCAATTTGTTCTTTGTCATAATTAATTATATTTTTTGTTTATTACTTGATTTTTTTCGTAAAAGAGAATGAAAGCCTGGCAGAGATACCTGCCAGACTTGTTAATCTCCTCCTCTTGATCTGAACTAGGGATTCATCGTATAAATGAACCAAGTGATTTCATATTACCTGCTTCCGATGTTAAAGGGGTGACGGTAATGGTTGTTCATGAACTGTTCAACATCAGACTGGCTGTAGTAAATTTTGGAGCCAATCTGGCTAAAGCCGATTAATCCCTGATCTCTCCATGTGCTGAGAGTTCGTCGGCTGACTTTTAAGAGATCCATTAAATCATCATTTGTGTACCACTTTCCGTGATTTTCTGATTCCTTTTGTTCCTCCAGCATTTCTTTGATTTCCTGC
>CAYNPZ010000436.1:0-2760 GCA_964399175.1 uncultured Bacteroidales bacterium
CCATGGAAACCAGCTCTGGATCTGGTTCCGCATCTGACCATCGAGACCAATATGACCTGCAACTTACACTGCAAGATCTGTTACAACCTCAACACAACTTATGTCAAAGACCTTGAAGATGTTTACAATGAGATCGATATTGGTATAAGTAAAAGGAAGGTGGATACAATGACCATCATGGGAGGCGAGCCAACGTTATACCCGGAGTTGTGCCAGGTAATAAGCTACATCAGTTCAAAAAATATCTTCTGCCAGTTGCTTACCAATGGTTACCTGATCTATACCGAAGGAGGCGAACAATTTCTCGATAACCTGGTAAGGGCAGGTCTCAATCGCATCATTTTCCATGTTGATCTCGGACAGGATGTTTATCAGGATCCTTTTGAAGTGCTGCACAATCTATTTGGCAAAACTTCCAAACATCATTTGTTGACATCCATATCCTGGACCATTTATAGTGATCGCCGGGGGTTTCTTCCTCAGCTGGTAACCGGGTTCATGAAATACGGCCATTTCGATGGCATTCTTGCACTGCTTGAGAGACCTGTAGATTTGGCCATTTCCCCGGGTTTCAGCAAAGATCGCTACCCCATTATGCTTGAGGAACACGGAGCCCTGAACAAAACTTTGAATCTGAAGCCTTCCCTTTATTTACCCTCGAGTGTTGATGACAGTGAGGTGAGCTGGCTGGTCTATTTATATTTTATCAACACCAAAAGCGGTAAAACCTTCTATTTGTCACCCCTGTTGACACGTTTATCTCAGAAATTATCCCTGAAGGTATCCAAAAGGGAAGTGTTCGGAAAACCCCTGATGCGTTTTGCTTTCGGTTTTTCTCTTATTTTAACCGGGCTCCTGGAACTGCTTGCCAAACCTTGGCGGACCGGTGATTTTTTCAGGATGCTTATTCGGTCAGGAGGCATCAAGCGCTTAAGATTTCATTATATTGCCATTCAGGATGCACCATCCTATAATCAGGATGCTCAAAAAGTATCCATGTGCTATGGTTGTCCTGATGCAACAATCAGGAACGGCAAATTAACCCCTGTATGTTTGGCAGACCGGATCAATCCGTTGCCCGGAGCCAGGGAAAATAAAGTTGATGAAGAATTGGCCGGGCTTGTCTTTACCCATTTGGGTGAAAACTAACATACCAATGCAAAGGATTCTGATCATCGGCATCTATTTCATTGTATTCTGGATCGCTCTTCCGGTTGCCATGTTCCTTTTGGCTAAAGTACTGGACAGAAATTACTTCAGCGAAATCAATATTCCTGCTTTCATTGTAAATACGGGATGGGTTGTTCTTGCAATTGGAGTTACATTTATGTGCGTTGCAGTTTATCAGTTCAGGAAATTCAGCGGCGAATACCCTGTTTCTGCACTACCGGTAAACAGACTTATAGAAAAGGGTATGTATGCGGTCTGGAGACATCCGATCTACCTGTTTGCGTTCATTGCATTGCTTGGATTGTCGATGGCTTCGGGTTCCTTTGGTTTCATTTCCATAGTCATGCCCGTTTTTATCATTGCTCTGACAATTTATATATATGTTGAAGAGACCTATCTGGTCAGAAAATTCGGCAACAAGTACATTGCTTACCGGAAGCGGGTTCCACTCGTAGTTCCCAGGTTTTGGTTTGTATTACGTATCCCGGTGATGCTTCTGTTCAGGCATTTGTTCCATTTTAAAATTCGTGGCAGGGAGCATATACCTCTTGAAACCCCATACTTTGTGGTAGCAGCTCACCGGAATTATCTCGATCCGTTTTTCATCGGATGTGCCTTCCCTCATCCAATTAAATTTATATGTACGTACGATATGTTCAGAAAAAAACTCATCAGGTATATCGTAACCAAACTGGGTGCCATTCCAAAAAAACGGTATAAAACCGATCTGTATAGCAATAAGATGTTGACAAAGGCCCTTACAGACGGTTACCCGGCAGGCATTTTCCCCGAAGGTGGCAGAAGCTGGACAGGCAATATGCGCACTTTGAAAACCGAATGCATTCGTTTATTTCTACACCATTGTCATTTTCCGGTCATTCCGGTAAAAATAACCGGTAATTATCATGCCTGGCCGCGTTGGTCAAACTCAATATTCAGAGCCGGTATCAGAATTGAAGTTAAACCGCCAATACGATTTGAACCGGATACACCCATGAATATCGCTGAAAAAACTCTGGTCGACAGCATCCAGGTCAGGCCTGAAACCGAAGATCGGGTAATCAGGAGGAAAAAGGACCGAACGGGTAAATTGTCTGTGGTGCTTTACAGATGTCCCTCCTGCAGAAGATTTGAGACATTAAAGGAAGTATCTCCTTCTTTTATGAAATGTGTTGTCTGCCATTACAGCCTCGAAATAATGCCCGATCTTAGGCTGCAAACCGGCAATGGCTCAACGGCAGAAACATTTTTGATCGGAGATGTTTACTCAGATATTAAAATCACCTTATCCGACCTTGAGTTCCTGAAAAAGGAATATACCGGTATATCCAGACCGGCAACCATGATAAATTCTGAAGTTGTGTATTATCGATCGTATGGTAAATTTTATGAGGAACAGGGAGTAGATTTTGTCCTCAAATCAGTTGATGAAGTGTTTCTGACACAAGAGCGAATTCTCTTTCACAACAGGAAAGGAGATACTTCCATTCGCCTGAAAGAAATCGATGGAGCAACCATTGAGGGACACGGTAAGTTTCAGATATATCAGCGTCGGCTGAACTGTGTGAACCAGATAATATTTGACACGAA
>CAYNPZ010000437.1:0-2712 GCA_964399175.1 uncultured Bacteroidales bacterium
CCGGTTTATACAGGATTTAAAGCTTTGCAAAAACATGTTGACCTGAAAGGAGACACGACAGCCATTAATGAACTCTGGGATGTTAGGGTATGGAATGTTACGATCAATGGCAAAGAAGTTTTTCTATGGGATATGAATACAACATTAAATTGTGCTACGGATCAACCGGTTATGCTAGATGAATATCGCTATGGTGGCGGAATTGGGTTTCGTGCCACAAAAGACTGGAAAAGAGAAAATACAAGGGTTCTGACCTCTGAAGGGAAAAACCGTAAGGAAGCGGACGGCACAAGAGCCCGCTGGTGCGTAACCTGGGCCGATGTTAAAGGGGAAAAACCTTCGGGAATCTTGTTTATGAGCAATCCCAACAATCGAGAATATCCTGAACCCATGCGGGTTTGGCCACTTGATGCCAATGGAGGCCGCGGCGACTTCTTTTTTGAGTTCTGCCCCATTCGGCATTCTTCGTGGGAACTTCAGCCAGGTAAGCTATATAATCTGAAGTACAGAATGATGGTATTTGACGGGGAATTCTTAAATGAAGAGGAAGCCGAAGAGGTATGGAATGATTTTGCTCATCCGCCAAAAGTTGAAATAGAGGCGAAATAGTAATTTACTTTATAATAACAAAATTCATATTGTATGTTGAAAACCAAAATTCTCATCACTTTTCTATTAACCGCACTTGTTTGTACCGGGAAAATCCTTGCACAGAGCCAGGTTTCAGCAGTCAAACACGAGGCATCAATAGATGTGCGCATCAACGGCAATTTTTTCACAACCTACATTTTTTCCGATACGGAGAAGTACCCCTTCTTTTACCCGGTAAACGGCCCTTCGGGTGCCAGTGTCACTTCCATGCGCAACAGCCCTTACCCGCATCACAGCTCCCTGTTTTTTGGATGCGACGAGGTGAACGGAGGCAATTACTGGCAGGAAGGCCTTGACAGGGGACAGATTATCTCCCTGAGGGCCGAAATAAAAGAAAATAACGGTGAACAGGTAGTCATTGAAAACGAATGCATCTGGACACGCAAAGGAGCCTCTGCTCCTGTTAAAGATTTGCGTCGTATTACAATCTCCGCTCCTTCGGAAGGCATCTACCAGATAGACTTTGACATTACCCTTCAGATGCTCCAGGATGTAGAGATCAGAAAGACCAATCACTCTCTCTTCAGTGCACGCATGGACCCGGCACTGGCTGTTATCAACGGGGGAACCATGATCAACGCCGAGGGACAAACCTCTGAAGATGGCACCTGGGGAAAAGCCTCCCCGTGGATGGATTACTACGGCCAAAGAGGAGGTAAAACAGAAGGCCTTGCCATTATGCAGCATCCCTCCAACATATGGTATCCTTCGCGGTGGTTTACCCGCGATTATGGCTTCTTTTCCCCTACGCCGATGTACTGGCCTGAAAACGGAGAAAGCAGGAAATTTGAAAAAGGGGAAAATATAAAGCTGCACTACCGTGTGCTTGTGCATTCAGGTGATCATGAATCAGCGGGGATTGCAGACCGTTTCGAAGCCTATAAATCAGAGGAAAAACAATGAGTAAAACATATTTTACCGAATCCAAAAAAGATGAAACTATGAAAGACGGAAAGAAAGGACGCACACGCAGAGACTTTATAAAAACCGGATTAACCGGGCTAGCCTTTACGATAGCAGCACCCTCGATTGTACCTTCATCGGTTCTGGGAAAGAATGCCCCCAGTAACCGGATCAACATCGGCCAGATCGGCTTTGGCCGCATTGCACGCAGCCACGACCTGCCGGAATGCATGCGCCATGATGATGTACAGGTGATGGCCGTATGTGATGTTGACAGCGACCGCATGAAGGACGGTAAGACCTTTATAGAGAACTGGTATAAAGAGAACAAGAGCCAGCGCAGCCCGGTCAATGTGAAGATGTATGAGCATTACCGCGACCTGGTCAATGACCCCGAAATTGACGCGGTAATTGTCTCCACCCCTGACCACTGGCACGTTCAGCCTGCTATAGAAGCTGCTCTTGCCGGAAAGGATGTATATGTACAAAAGCCTTTATCACTCACAGTTGAAGAAGGAAGGGTTTTGAGCAATGTCGTCCACCGCACCGGCAGGATTCTGCAGGTAGGAAGCCAGCAGCGTTCTATGGACCCCTGGCCGCAGTTCCATCGTGCCGCTGAACTGGTTCGCAACGGGCGTATCGGTGATATACAAGAGGTCCTCGTTGGCTTTGGAGCCGACCCCACCGGAGAAGAACAGCCCCGAATGGAGGTTCCTTCCAGTTTGAATTACGATCTGTGGCTGGGCTCGACCCCTGAGATACCCTATACGGAAAAACGCGTACATCCCGAGGAAGGCTACGGCCGGCCCGGCTGGCTCCGTGTTGAGCAGTTCGGCGCCGGCATGATCACCGGCTGGGGAGCCCACCACGTAGATACCGCTCACTGGGGCATGGGTACCGAGTATACCGGCCCGGTGGAAATAGAAGCCGATGCCACCTTCCCCCAGAGCGGGGTATGGGATGTGCACACCGATTTTCACGTGCGCAACAAATACGCCAACGGAATGGTCATGGACATCAGCAACAAAAATGATCAGGGCGTCAAATGGGTCGGCACCGACGGGTGGATTTCCGTCAAACGCGGCCCGGCTCAAGTCACGGCCAGTGATCCTTCTTCAGGAGACCAGGGCAAATCACTGGATGCAAGTGATCCGAAAA
>CAYNPZ010000438.1:0-157 GCA_964399175.1 uncultured Bacteroidales bacterium
AATCATTCCCTTGGTAACCTACCAGACCTTTAGGTAAAAACATACCATTAGCTCATACAATGAAAATATACTTTTTGTATAAATTAATTTTTTCTCTATTTTTAACGCTTTTTAAATGTGCTCATTTTAGTTAAGAATGCCTGGTAAAAGGCAAACC
>CAYNPZ010000438.1:167-2711 GCA_964399175.1 uncultured Bacteroidales bacterium
ATGAACTGACGAACTCTGATGCTATAACTTATAATTATTGAAACATGAAGTCAAACGGATCATCTGAAGTAAAATTTTTCAGCGGTAAGAAAGTTCCCCTTGAACAACACAAGGTACGCATCGTACAAAAACTGCATCTGAAACCCATTGAAGAAAGACTGAAAGCCATCCAGGAAGGCGGTTACAACACTTTTCTGCTAAAAACCAGGGACATTTTCCTGGATATGCTGACCGACAGCGGGACCAATGCTATGAGCGACAATCAGATATCCTCGATGTTACAGGCAGACGATGCCTACGCAGGGTCTGCCAGTTTCTACAGGATGGAAAGCGCTCTAAAAAAAGTATTTGGAAAAGAATATATTTTACCTGCTCATCAGGGGAGGGCAGCAGAAAATATCATCTCCAAGGTTTTTATCAAGGAGGGTGATGTCATTCCCATGAACTATCACTTTACCACCACCAAGGAACACATGGAGATCAACGGAGGTAAAATATTCGAAATATACAGGGATGAGGCCATCAAGATCAAAAGTGATGAGCCCTTCAAAGGGAATATTGATGTGGATAAATTCAGGGCACTGATCAAGCAGTATGGGAAAGAGCATATTCCGTTCGTCCGCATGGAGGCTTCTACCAATCTGATCGGCGGGCAGCCCTTTTCCATGCAGAACATGCGGGAAGTAAAGAAGCTGGCAGACGAACATAACATAATGTTTGTTTTGGATGCAAGCCTGATTGGAGAAAACGCCTATTTTATCAAAAAACGGGAGAAAGAATTTGCCAACGTATCCATTCATGATATCTTGCTGGAGATGTGTTCTATGGCAGATATTATTTACTTTTCGAGCCGTAAAGTAAGTTCTACCCGGGGAGGCGGCATTTGCACGGATTCCGAGGAGCTGTACCTGAAGATGCGCGACCTGGTGCCCCTTTATGAAGGCTTTTTAACTTACGGAGGAATGTCGGTAAGGGAAATTGAGGCGATGGCCATCGGGCTGGAAGAGACCATGGATGAAACAGTGATCAGTCAGTCGCCGGATTTTATCGAATATGCAGTCAACGAACTGGATAATCTGGGAATCCCGGTTATCACCCCACCGGGTGCCCTGGGTTGCCATGTGGATGCAATGGGCTTTTTACCGCACGTGCCCCAGCATGAATATCCGGCCGGCGCGCTGGCAGCAGCCTTTTTTATTATTTCCGGTATACGGGGCATGGAAAGAGGTACCATATCCAGTGTTCGGGATGACAATGGCAATGACATACTGGCAGATGTGGAACTGCTCCGTCTCGCCTTCCCGAGAAGGGTATTTACCCTCTCCCAAACCGAATTTATGATCGACAGGCTGAACTGGTTGTATCACAACCGGGATTTGGTCGGTGGGCTTAGATTTGTGGAAGAACCCACTGTGCTGCGCTTTTTCATGGGCCGCCTGGAACCCATCAGCGACTGGCCCCAGAAGCTGATCAAAAAGTTTAAGAAAGATTTTGGGGAAAGCTTGTAGCAAACGGCTCATTCACCAGGCGGGAGGTGTGGCAACAAACGTTAACCCACCTGGCGGCTACCCGCCAGGCGGTTCCAAACCGCCAGGCGGTTGGTCGGACAATTACAAATAATATTCAAAACTCAATTACCGAATTTCGAAACAACCTAGTCTATAGGTATAAAGACCTTAGATGGAGGAGATAACATCCTGAAAGGTATTTCCCTTTAAAGTATAAAGGCCACGGATGCACGAATAAATGTCAAATATTCATTCGTGCATTCGTGGCCATTTACATTAAATTTAAGATATCTTTTCTTTTTCCTATACATCCTTTATTAAGAGACGGTGGAGATGTAATACCCCCGTGAGTTGGTAATTTAATCCGCTTACAACCAGTGTGATTGTATAAACAGAGTTTATTCAATATTTAGAATTATTTGATCCTTTAGTTTAATTTACTCCCAATTGTTCCAACCTGAAGAAACATCATATTATTTTTAATCAAGAGATTTATTAGTTCTCTAATTAATAAGAAATTGAACATGATTTAAGAGGTGGTTGTCTGTTTTTAAAATTTGTTTAAAATCATAAACGTCATGAAACCAACCATCCTTTTATTTATGCTTGTTTTTGCAGCAAGCAGTCTTTTAGCTCAGAAGACCGACCTGTTTATTCCAAAAGAAATTCAACAGGCGTACGACAACGGAACGCGCTCATACTCCGGTAAACCGGGGGAGAACTATTTTCAGAACCATGCGGATTATGACATCAATGCTGAATTCCATCCCAAAACAGGACTGCTCGAGGGCAGTGAGCAGATCACCTACCACAACAACAGCCCCGATACCCTGAAATACATAGCAATCAGGCTGTATATGAACCTTTATAAGAAAGGGATCGATAAAGATTATAAGGTTCCTCCGGAGGATCTTCACGATGGAATAAAGATCAAACATTTGGCTTATAATGGCAACCCTATGGATTCTCTCACCGGGGATCGGGCGAAAAAGTGGAGTACCATTAAGATGATCCGTCTGCCGGAATCCATCCAACC
>CAYNPZ010000439.1:0-2699 GCA_964399175.1 uncultured Bacteroidales bacterium
GTACAAGTATATTACCTTGATACTGGAATTGACGGGCAAGACCAAAGCAATGGCTTGCCCGTATTCTATATTATGGTTTAAATGCGGATTGAACTATGACCTCTGCTATGCCATTCGATATTTTTTTATATCCTTTATTTTTCCTTTTCATTCTGTTTTTCTTGGTTATACCGGTAATGAGCCATGGCAAAGCGCAGATCGCTATAGGTAAATTCATCGCCCAGCTTTGCCTTGATCTCACTTAATTTGGTCGTATTCAAATGCTCTGCTACATAAATGATCTTCTCCAGCTTATCCTGGTTTACAAATTGCTCCGCCGGCAAAGTTCCTTCTCTGACCCAGTGCGCCATGTGTCCTTCAATAGTGGAGACGGCCAGCGACCTTTCTGCTGCAATCTCTTCAATGGTTTTGCCTTTCTGAAACATCTGCAGGCTAATTTCTTTGGTAGGTGTTTTATTCTTGCCTGAGCCTTTGTTTTGTTTTGGCTTTTCTGGACTTGCGGATGCCTTCTCTTTTTCTTTAAATGCCTTTGTTTGGAGGTTTCCCCTGGTAAGCTCCTTATTCCTGATGACCGCATCAAGCAGCGCCTCAGATTTCTGTATGGATTGAATTTGACTGTTAAATGAATGTTCCAGATCGCGGATTTCCCTGATGTATTGTTTGACTCCCGTCTCATTAGACAGGGAGCTGATGTGTTGCCTGATCTTATGGGTGAATGGTTTCAGTCGGGTTTCAAAGTATTCTTTGGCGGCCTTCACCCGTTCCTGAAGATTATTGAGCCATTGAGGATCCCCGGAATTAGTCATTCTTTTTAGCTGGTTCTGAAATTTGTTGCCAACATTTTCAACCTCCTGAAAATCTTTTTGGAGCTGAACAGCCCAATTTTTATATTTTTGTTTGGCTGATTGCTTTTCATCTTTATAATAGCTGTTGATATGCTGCCGGATTTCCTCATTCAGGGGATGAAAATTAAAAGCTTCTGAAATATAATTACAAATATATTTCGGCAATTCATTGTGGTATTCTTTTTCAAGTGTTTCCGGTGAAAGTTTGTTTTTGGAAAAATGCTTCAGCGCTTCATCCGGTTCCAGCATGTTGTAGGGAAGTGGGGCATTGAGTACGAGTCCCTTCAGGGAAACCAGGCGCGAGAGGGCCACGTATATCTGCCCGGGAGCAAAAGCTTCGGAGACATCAATAATGGCTTTGTCAAAAGTTAGTCCCTGGCTTTTGTGCACAGTTATGGCCCAGGCCAGTTTGATGGGAAAATGGGTAAAGGACCCCTTCATGTTTTCTTCAATTTCATTGGTGTTTTTGTTCAGGGAGTATCGTTTGTTTTCCCATGTATAAGGTTCCACTTCGGTTGGGGGTGTCCCGTCGTCAAAGCTTACTTCAATTTCTTCTTCCGACAGTGCCGTTACGGTACCGATCTTGCCGTTAAAGTAGCGTTGTTCCCCGGAATAGTCATTCTTTATGAACATGACCTGGGCACCTTTTTTTAGTTCGAGCGTATAGTCAACAGGGTAGAGGTGCTTGCCGAAATCTCCCTCAACTTTGGCTGTAAATTGAAACGATTTCCCCGGAAGATTCTTCAAAGCCCTTCGGTTGATCCCATCCGCCTTTTTATTGTGTGTGGTGAGGAAGATATAGCCTTCGTCGGATTTGGGCTTAAAGGATGGTTTGTAATGACTGTTCAGTATATCAAGATCTTTGCTGGTTACGGTGTTATCCCGGAAGTGGTTCAGGATTTCTATAAATTGTTGGTCGGTCTGCCGGAATATTTTTTCCAGCTCAATATACAACGGACGGGCTTCCTGCAATGCCCTGGCCTCAAAAAAGAAACCGGTGTTATAGTAATATTCCAGATACTTTTTTTCTTCCTGCTTGATTACAGGGGGTAACTGAAGCAAGTCGCCAATAAATACCATCTGAACCCCTCCGAAGGGCATGCCATTCCTTTTGCGAACATACCGCAGCACCGTGTCAATAGCGTCCAGTATATCCGCCCGAAGCATGCTCACCTCATCAATGATCAGCACTTCCATTTCATTGATCAGCTTGCGTTTATGACTGTTCATGCGGAGGGATTTCTTTAAGGACTGGGGTGTACTGATTTGTGTATTGATGATTTCATCACCGATGGGTTGAGAGGAGGGAAGAAAACTGCCAAAAGGTAGCTGAAACAGCGAATGCAGGGTAACACCTCCTGCATTTATGGCTGCAATACCTGTTGGAGCAGCCACCATAACCTTTTTATGGGTGTTTCGAACAATTTTTTTCAGGAAAGTGGTTTTGCCAGTGCCCGCCTTTCCGGTAAGAAATATGTTGCGGTCGGTGCTGTTTACAAACTTAGATGCCAGCTCAAAGGGAGATTCCTGGGTGTTTTGGTCCATAAGTGTTGGTTTTTGCTCCAAATATATTGTTTTAATATTTTCTATTCGTGACTACTCGTAATTCCTCACAACCATTCACCTCTCTCATCACTCACCACTCATAACTTGCTCACTGCTTACCCTTTAATATTTAGCATTTACTGTTTATTGCCTACTAAAGATTACTCCATCCTCACGATCTTCGGTTTAAATTCTGCCAGTATATCTACCATATCCTCCTGCAGTTGCATCACTTCATTGATATCTTTATAAGCCAGGGGAGATTCATCGAGCCCTCCACCGATCAGCACTACGCCTTTTTCATTGAGC
>CAYNPZ010000440.1:0-711 GCA_964399175.1 uncultured Bacteroidales bacterium
GGTTTACCTATACCTTAATATACGAAGAGTTCAGAAAAATAATTAAATATATAATGTAATGTGTGGTTTATTAGGACAATATAACTGTTCTAACAAAGATAGGACAAATTTTAGCATTTTACTGACACAGAGTGCACATCGCGGCCCCGACCAAACGGGAATCTGGGCTCAAGATCGGATCATGCTTGGATTCAACCGACTGGCCATTCTGGATTTGACAGAAGCAGGACATCAGCCTATGCTGAGCCCAAATAAACAATATGCCATCGTGTTCAATGGAGAGATATACAATCACCTTGAGTTGAGGAGGGAACTTCCAAAGCAAGCATATCGTGGTAGCTCTGATACGGAAACCGTCACTCATGCTCTGGATTATTGGGGCGTACAGGCGACAGTAGAGGCATTGGATGGGATGTTTGCCCTGGCCATTTATGAATTATTTTCAGGCAAACTTTATCTGGTCCGGGGGTTTGCCGGCATCAAGCCTTTATACTTTGGACAATCAGGCAAAGCGGTTGTATTTGCCTCGCAATACGATCAGGTCCGGCAGCACCCACTTTTTAAGGATACAGCAATCAACCCGCAAGCCCTCAAACTTTACCTCAAGCAACATTTTATGCCGGCCCCTTTCGGCCTCCATGAAGGGATTGAGCAGGTAAGGCCTGGAGAGCTGATCCAATTTGATATCTCAGGCAAACGAAGTTACATTCG
>CAYNPZ010000440.1:721-2696 GCA_964399175.1 uncultured Bacteroidales bacterium
TTATTGGGAGTTGCCAGATTACAAAGACGCCAAAGTTTTTGATGCCGATAAGGCGAATCAGATGATTGGTGATGGTCTGAGAAATTCTGTAAAGGACCAGTTGTTATCCGATGTTCCGCTTGGGGCATTCCTTTCCGGAGGAGTTGACTCCCCATTGGTTTGTTCCTATGCCGGAGAAAACAACAAAGGTTTTAAAGTATTCTCCATAGGTTCTGACAGTAAAATTCACGACGAATCAGTCCGATCCCAGGCAATTGCAGAGGCACTGGATTTAAAGCAGTATCTATGGAAGTTAAGGGGAAACGAGATTTTAAATTACTGGGAAGAGGCGATGCAGGCATTACATGAACCGCTTGCGGACTTTAGTATTTTCCCAACCTATTTGATATCCAAACTGGCTAAAAAAGAAGTAACGGTGGCACTCAGCGGGGATGGCGGAGATGAACTGTTTTTTGGCTACGAACGATTCTGGAGCATAGGAAAAAACCTGAGATTTCAGCATTGGCCCAAAATTGCACGAATGGGTTTATACGCTCTTGATAAATATTATTCAGGCAATAAAAACCTGAACAGTGTATTATTGGCAGATCATCAAAGCAAGGCACATGAAGGGCTTCACAGTCGCTTTAAAGATAACTGGATAAACCAAATCTTCCCGGATTTACATAATATTGCGTTGCCGGAAGAGTGGAATGTTTATTCATATACCAATCAAAAGGATATCACACAGCTTTTAAGCCCTATGCGTAAAGCGGAATTTTATGGCATGATGCAAAAGACATTGCGAAAAGTAGATCTCGCCAGTATGCAAAACAGCCTGGAAGTTCGGGTCCCCTTTTTGCAGAAAAAGTTCATTGAGCTGGCCTTACGCATTGATCCCCAATTGAGTTATGGCAAAAATCAAAAGAAACAAGTGTTAAAAAACATCCTTTCCAACCGGCTACCACAAATAAAAGACGATAATGTAAAGCGGGGATTCACCATACCACTCGGTGAGTGGATAAAGAAAGATTTAAAACCGGTATTTAGCGACACATTACTTTCTGATAATATGAAAACCATTGGTGCAGAGCAAAGTGCTATCGAAATGATGCTGAACGAGCACATAACAAATGCTCAAAGTCACAAATGGGCGTTGTTTACTTTATTCGCATTAAGTAAAAACTTATAAAACCCGCATGCACCAACCTGCACAACAAGCACATGTATAAACATGCGGGTTCTACAATGACAAATTACAAAATGCGGAACATGCTCTTGTAATATATTGAAATACAATTTTTTTAAATCAACTTTAGACTTGTGAAAAAAAGAATATTATTTACCATTCCCAATTTCGATACTGCGGGTTCAGGGAAAGCGATGCTCAATATTGCGCAGGGCCTCAATCCAGAACTATTTGAGCCCCACATTGCATGTTTTCATGATCGGGGTGAATTTTTCAAAGTGGTAAAAAAATCCGGCATCCCGGTACATTTGTTAGAATATGTTTCTCCCGCCAGGCCTTTAAGTTTGCTTATCAAAAAGGCATGGAATGTATCAAGAATATTTAAAAGAATCAATCCTGACCTGATCCATAGTTTCCACTATAGCGCAGACTATACGGAAGCAATTGCAGCAAAGATGGCTGGAATTCCCTGGGTCTTTACAAAAAAAAATATGAGCTGGGAAGGGGCTTCCAGGAATGCCTGGAAACTTCGCAGTTGGATGGCCAATGGTATAGTGATCCAAAACACAGATATGGTGAAAAAGTTTTACCCAAAATCCAAAAAGACCTTTTTAATTCCGAGAGGCGTGGATACGTTCCACTATAAACCCGAAAAACCTGAACCCGGTATTCGGAAACAAATGCAAACACCGGCGGATAAAAGGATTGTCATTTGTGTAGCAAATATGTTGCCCAGAAAAGGAATAGAATTATTAATCGATGCCTTCCGAAAATTATCACCATTATCTGATGGTTGGATGCTTTGGC
>CAYNPZ010000441.1:0-2688 GCA_964399175.1 uncultured Bacteroidales bacterium
CCCGGCGGGAGGATAGTCCGAAGCAGTACCCGCTACTGTAATCCCGGTCCCGCCCGAGACGGGACGACATCTTTGAAGACCCTCAGACCACTGTCCGGCAGCTGCCGGATGGGAAGGCACTCAAAGATCGGGAAAGCCAGGAAACCTGCCAAAACCAAAAACAATAACTCATAGCTTTCGGGTTAAAAGCTGTGGTGAAGAACCAAAAACTCTTCTCTGCAACATTCCCGGAACAAGCTGTGAAAAAGGTAAAACTAAAATCAAGTTCTGGAATGAAGATCCTGACCATTAGGCTAAACTTAATGTTTACCATATTGCTATTGTGCCTGTTTCATACACTTTTCAATGGTTCTTTAAGGGCCCAGCAATTCTCTGAAAAAGTGCATGAAATTAAAGAAATACAGGTGATAAGCAGCAGAAGAAATTTCTATTCTGAGGACCAAAAAACATATACTTTTGATTCACTTACCATCAATCATAACCAGACGGAGAACTTAAGCGGGCTTCTCTCTGCAGCTTCGCCCGTCTTTATAAAATCATACGGTTCCAGGGGGTCTTTGGCTACTCCTAGCCTCAGAGGCACCCAGGGAACGCATACATCCGTAACCTGGAACGGTTTCCCTATAAATTCTCTTACCCTTGGGCAATGTGACCTGTCACTGACCCCGATGGAATTTGTTGATCGTGTTTCCATAACCCATAGTGCCCCGGGTTCATTATATGGAAACGGAACTTTCGGAGGGGCCATCGGACTGAATAACAAAACAAACTGGAAAAAAGGGAATACCTTGTCCTTATCTGGTGAGGCAGGCAGTTGGAACAACCAGCGCTACAGCCTCCAAAGCGAGCTTGGCAATAAAAAATTCCGCTATAAGGCTTCCGGCTTCTTTCAAAAGGCCCGGAATGATTTTGTATTCCATGATACCCAGCAATTCGGCAATCCGCTTAAGAAAAGGGAAAACAATGGCGTACAGAATTTCGGGGTCATGCAGAACTTCTATTATAAACTGTCTCCCAGAAACAAATTTGAGGCGGGCGTGTGGTACCAGGAAAGGGAAAAAGAAGTACCTGAAATTATGGGAGTTTCTAATCCCGGAAATGCCACACAGAAAGATAGCACTCTAAGACTTTACGGTCAGTGGAAAAGGGTTTTCAATGAGTCAGCACTGCAGGTCAGAACAGGATATTTTCACCACCATCAGCTATACACAGAAAAAGAAAATGCTTCGGACAATACTTACATGATCTATTCCCCCTTAGAAACCAATAAATGGATGAATGATCTGAATTATCGCTATTATCTGAACAATTATGTGAGTTTCGATATAGGGGGCCAGTATTCATGGCTGCAGGGAAATGTAAAAGCTTATGGAGAGAAAATCGGGGAATACAGAGCTTCATTGATTGGCGCCTTCAAATATGAATACCAGCAATTGACAGCAAACCTTTCGCTCCGGCAACAATTTAACGAATACACCAATCCATTGCCCCAGGTGGGTATTGGTGGTAATTACAGACTCATCCCGGAAATGCTCTACATAAGAAGCCATTTTTCCACCAAATACCGGCTGCCCACGTTAAATGACAAATACTGGCAACCCGGGGGAAATAGAGACCTTAACCCCGAACACGGCTGGTCAGCGGAGGTCGGACTCGGTTACAGTCCTGATTTAGCAGACGCCATACAAGGCTTTCATTCAGAATTGACCTTTTATACCTCCAAAATACATGATCTTATTCAATGGGTTCCGGCAAAAGGAGAAAATTACTGGCATGCCATTAATACCTCCAAAGTAAGAAATTCGGGAATTGAAGCATCGGCAGATATGAATATACAATGGAACAAATTCATTATTAATTTCAAATCCCTCTATAATTATACCCGATCCATCAATCTGAACAAAGAAAAACCACATGTCTACAACAATCAATTAAGGTACACCCCTTACCATACCCTTAAAAACACCCTGTTAACCAGATGGAAGGAATACTCCATGGGGACAAACATTAAATACACGGGTAAAAGGTACACGACAGCCGACAATTCCAGAACCCTGGATCCCTATTCAATAATGGATGTCTTTATAAAAAGACAATTTGAATTTGAGGCCTTTGACGCCCAGATTAAATTCACCGTAAAAAACCTGTTTGACAACCAATATCAGGTGATAGCCAATTATCCAATGCCCGGCCGGGCCTATTACATAAATCTTAAGATCCAACTGAACAAACTGATTAATTAACCTAAAAATTTAAATGAACAATGATGAAACGTACATTAGCAAAAGTCAGAACATTACTGGTATTTTCTTTCGTAGGATTATTGCCCTTTGCATTCCAATCCTGTGAAGAAGACGGGGACGAAGTAAACGAAATACAGGTGGAAGGAATCTATGTTGTAAATGAAGGGAGCAGCCCTGAAACAAACAACGGATCTATAACCCTTATAGAACCTAAATCAGGAGACGCAATTAACCATTATTTTGAGAATAAGAATGGACGTACACCTGGTAGTATCGTACAGGATTTGGCTTTTTCCAAAGATCAAGGATACATAGTGGTAAACAATTCAAAAAAAGTGGAAATAGTTGACAAATCCACCTTTGAAGCCGCTGATGTAATGAATTCAATCAGTTATCCGCGTCAGTTTTTAGCCATCGATCAGGATAAGGGCTACCTGACCAACGG
>CAYNPZ010000442.1:0-2671 GCA_964399175.1 uncultured Bacteroidales bacterium
CCGGTGGATGATGTTTATAAAGTGAGGACCGATGAGCAGGGTCATTTGGCCATGTAGATTGATGTTCGCTTTCGCATAAATGTATATGTAATTTTTTAATAAACACATTCTATAATTTCTGGCTGATATTGATCGGATTCTTCCTTTTCATGGAATCAAACGAGGAAACCAAATCCCTGGAAAAATCAAAGCCACTGGAACTTCCAGGCAAAATACAAACAAAACCTTAATCATCATAACCATTTAAAACTGAAAGATCATGAATGCAACAAAACAAATCTTACAGATGGGTATTTTTTCCGCTTTAATAACTTTTGCAGCATGCGGGGGAAGTAGCCAACAGCAAGAAGACAAGCAAGATCCCATGTCAACTGCTAACGAGCAGATGACTGAGCAGGGCAGCAATAAAGGAACGGCTTCGGATATGCACGCACAGCACCGCAGCCTGGCAGAAAACTTTAAGCACACCAATGCGGTTCTGCTCGATCAGATATACCAATTGGATGAGACAACCGAAAAGGAAATAGAGCACACCACGGATGCGTACCTTCAAATTAAGAAGGCCTTGTCCGAAGAGGATTTAAACGCGGTAAATGATGCAATTGCCTTGATGGACAGAAGAATTCAAAAAATTCAACTGCTCAGGCTTAAAGGAGAAGGACTCAGAGCCTGGAAAAGCCACCGGGAACTTTATTTGGATAAACTGGAAGAGATGCGCCATATCGAAGGACTTGAAGACAAACGTTCTTACTTCGGACACCTCTCCGAGATTGTCTATTGCACCATAAAAAGCTTTGGATTGCAGGGAGAGGATCTATACGCGGCTTATTGCCCGATGGCTTTTAACAACAAGGGTGCCTACTGGATTACCGACAGCAAGGATATAAATAATCCCTACATGGGTTCAAAAATGCCGAAATGCGGTGAAATCAAAGAAGAATTGTAAGATGGATCGAACAAAAGCAATTTCCATCAGATAAAATATTGATAAAAAGAAATTTATAAGAAAATAATGAAAGAACAAAACGTAGGAAATGATCAGAATCTCCACCACAAACACAACGAAAAATCTCACGATCAGGGAGAATTAACCAATGTTGAAGAAAACGGGAATTGCCCGGTATGCAATATGAAGGTGGAAAGCAACAATTACTCCGTTGATTACAGCTGGAAGACATTGTATTTCTGTTCGGAGGGTTGCCGGCAAAAATTCAGGAACTCTCCATGGAACTATTTCGGCGACCGCTATTTCGACCTGATCATCATCGGCGGTGGACCGGCCGGATTGACTGCCGCTGTTTACGCTTCTGTATCCAGAATCAATACCTTTTTTATTGCTAATGACATTGGAGGTCAAGCAATTGATAGTACAAAAATCAAGAATTATATGGGTTTTGACTTTATTTCCGGCAAGATGCTGGTGGATAAATTCAGGGATCAATTTCTGGAAAATCATTATTTATCTCACAAGATGGATGATGTCATAAAAGTGGAAAAAAGGAATCATCGGTTTGTCATAATCACCAAATCTCAGGAAACTTTTTATTCAAAAGCTCTCATCATTGCCACCGGCATGAAGAAACGGAAGTTAGGCATCCGGGGGGAAGACCGCTTGCAAAGAAAGGGCATATTCTATAAATCCGTTCAGGATATTGGTTTGCTTGGAGGAAAGGATGTGGTGGTGATTGGTGGAGGCAACTCAGCCATTCAAACGGCAAATGATCTTTTAAACAATGGTTGTAAGGTGACGATTGTCACCCAGGGCCGGCTGATAGCTGACAGGAACGATGTGGAAAAACTCATGCAACACCAGAATATTCGCATCATCGAAAAGCATGATGTCACCGAGATCCTGGGTGAAGATAAGGTTGAAGGAGTCTCCATCAGGCCGGAACAGGATGTTAACAGTAATCCCGAGACCATTCCCAGTCAGGGTGTATTCATTCAGGTGGGTTTTTTGCCCAACACCGAGTTTTGCAGGGACCTGGTTGACCTGAACAGCAAAGGCGAAATCAAGATAGACTCGGACTGTAGCACCAGTACGGAAGGCATTTTTGCCTGCGGCGATGTGACCGATGCCTATGGAAAACGGATCGTCATTGCCTCGGGTGAAGGTGCCAGGGCTGTTTTACGAACACGTCAATTTTTAAAGGAACTGAAAGAAGCTTAAGAATTCTTAAAACCTTTTTTTTAAATAACAATCAAAATATCCAATATGCCTAAAATCCCTAAAAATGTTACAAACCTTGGTCATAATTGTGTACAACTTTATGGAAACAGAATTGTCTAACAAATAAAATAAACGTGTTAAACAATTAAACAGATTAAGGAATGAAACCCGCATCCAGGGACCTTCACAACAAGGACATGAGTAGCATGCGGGTTCCATGGTAATACAAGCAAAGTTTGTAATTTTGGTAAATAAATCAATTTGAAATTCAATTTTTTAATAAACTGTTACAATAATGAATATTTCACGTCGAAAATTTATCCGGATAGCCTCAGTATCTTCGTTGGGAGCCTTGAGTGTTCCCCTGGTTATGAAGGGATTTGATTCCATAGCCGATGATGATGGGGCACGGGTAAATAAGGATATAAACAATAATTTCAAAGCAAACATTGACCTGGAGCTAACGGCAACCCAGAAGGATGTTCAGCTTCTCGACGGGCG
>CAYNPZ010000443.1:0-2669 GCA_964399175.1 uncultured Bacteroidales bacterium
GGACCCATCTTACCATGTTGGTTTCCGGTTACATTGCCTGGACAGAATTATCTTCGATATATGAGAATGTAAGTATCATCACAAACAAGCAGTTTATGAAGGATGTAGCAAAAAGAATCAAAGAAGAAATTAATTCAAAATTCAAATTATGATACAGCTTGAAAGATTAGAGAAAAGACCCATTGTACCGATGAATTATTTGGATGGTACTTCAAAGTTATTAGTTCTGATTGATCCGGGTCATGGCATTGATACAAGAGGTAAAAAATCGACTGTATGGAACAATGGGTTACAATTGAAAGAATGGCATTATAACCGGGTGAATGCTTATTGGTTGTCCCGGGAATTGTACAATAATGGGATCAATTATATCCTGGTGGTGCCTGAACAGAATGATGTTTCTTTGCAGGAAAGGTGCAGGCGGATCAATGATTACCATAAAAAATATCAAAACAAGTATAAACCCATCACATTAAGCCTTCATGGAAATGCGGCAGGAGTGGGATCTGCAAGTGGAATTGAAGCATTCACTTCGGTTGGTTATACCATGGCTGATCCGATTGCAGAAACATTGCTTACCAGGCTTGAAAAAATGAATTGGAATATGCGGTATGGTTGGGGCGATCCGGATGGAGTTTCTGACAAGGACAAGGAGATGCATTTTTTCATCCTGAAGCATACCATGACACCGACAATTTTATTGGAGTTGGGTTTTTATACCAACTATAAAGAATGTATGAAAATGCTGAAAGCATCCACTCAGAAAAAGTGTGCCAGATTGCTTACAAATGGATTGAATGAAGTAGAAAAAACCGCAGTTGAGATTGGAATTTAATCCATCAAGGCCAAAATCCGTGACAATACAAAAATCGCATGCGACAATTTTAATATCGCATGCTACATTAAAGATTTCGCTTGCGACAAAAGCACGAAACGAAAACAAACGAAACGAAACAAACAAAAGGGGTGTTTATGATCCATTTTTTAAAGAACGTTTTTACTTTTTTTGAAGAGACTGATCGAGCCAGTATGGTAAGATTAATGAGTATCATTTTATTGGTGATAGCCATTGTTTTTACCTTTCAGATTGTTGGAATGATTGAAACAGTAAAACCACAAATCCTTCAATTACTCATTAAGCATAATGTTGTTTTGTATGGATTTGCCTTTTTTCCAAAGGTGATTCAAAAATTATTTGAAAGGAAAAAGCAATGAAATTTATGAGTAAAATAGCTTACGTTTTTTTGACTGTAGGATTAATTTTGTTTGTAATTTATTTCTTCCATTATGTAAAGCCGTTAGAAAACCATGTAGCCAGATTGAAGGACAATAACCATTCCTTACAATCGGTGGTTGATAGTATTCAGAAAATTGCCCGGGAAACACCGGATACCGTCCGGGATACTACCATCATAACAAAAGTAAAAGAAGGAGATCAGAAAAATGAGGATCCGGGATTTACCGAGGAGGATACGACTGAATACCGGATCTATTCTGACAGTCTCATTAATGAAGATCTGAAGATTTTTACCAGGAGCAGGGTGCGGGGAGAAATGGATTGGAACTCCATTCAATATTCCTTATATAAGCAAAGATATATTGAAAAGGTGCGAGTAGTAAATAAGATTGGCCTTCCATATAGGATCAGGGATGAACCCAACCCTCAAACAAAGGATAACTGTTTTCATGTGATACCGCAATTAGCATTTGCAAATAATTGGGGTTACGGTGTGGGCCTTATGTATGAAACGCCAGAACTCAATTACATTGCCAATTATTACAGCATGAACGGATGGTCCTTTGTCACCGCAGGATTAACAATTCCAATATCCGGGATATTAAAAACTCCCAATATTTTGAAACCGTTTTGATTTTTTTCATATATTTGCATTCACTACACAAAACCATGGTTGCTTAGTGTTTTATGTAGCAAAACCCCGGATCGAGCCACCACTCAGTCCGGGGTTTTTACTTCCATCCTTTTTTTGAACATTCCCATTATTGATAATTATTCCAAATTAACTGTTAATCAGGGAATTAATGATTTTTTTGTAACAAATTTTATACTTATTGGTATATTTGCAGGTGAATATAATCATTAACTAAAATTAAGCAGCTATGAAACGATTTGAAGATTTGAACCACAGTTTATTAACTCCGGAAGTAACAGCTCAGGAAACCTCTAAAATTGCACTCATGAATGTTGGAGAAAATCTTACCATTCTTCTCAATCATTTGGAAGATAAAGGGTATATCAGAAGTTACAAGATAGAGATTAATCCCTTTAATAGCGGTTATCAGCTTATAGTTGAGGCTGACATGGACGTAGCAAAACTTTACAGGATGGAAGATAACGGAGAGGTTGATTATCAAACGCTCGAATATGTAAATTATATCAGCCATTTGAGATTGCAGTTTCAGCCAGAATCATTTTTCAATGACAGGATAGAAGAAAAAAACGCAGAGATTAATTATTCTATCATCAGAACAGATAGTAAGCAAAGGGAATTTATGGATGAGAAAGTTAAGTATTTATCAGACATTGATGAGATTGCTGGTAAATACGTAAAACATTCTATTACAAGGATCAATGTTATTTTTAATCATCTGAGATAAACCGCAAGGGAGCATCCTGTGAAGCCCAGGATTGGAGGAACAGTCTCCTCCAC
>CAYNPZ010000444.1:0-1921 GCA_964399175.1 uncultured Bacteroidales bacterium
AGATGAAATAGAAGTGCTGGCAATTACTACCTCCGATGGCGTGCTTGAACCAAAGACCTCTTTAAGAAAGGTCCGGCGTTTACTCCATGCTCTGGGGCATGAAGGAATCAGCTCTGCTTCCGGTATGAAACTGAACAACGGCACATTTAAACACAGAAAAATTGCAGCATCCGTTTCCTGGGGATCAAAAAAAGACATTATTTTCGATGCGAGAAACAAGGCAGACGATTGCATTGCCTCCATTCTTCAACAGGAAGAAAATCCGGTAACGATTCTTGCTCTGGGACCATTATCCAATATTTCCCAAGCAATCAAGAAAAATCCGGAGATAAAAAATGATATTGCCGAAATCATATGGTACAATGATACCAATCCTTCATTATCTGCCGGATTCAATTACAAAGCAGATTCCGTGGCTGCGAAATACGTGCTAAGACAATCAATCAAGCTCGGTATTCTACATCAAAAGCCACATGATACACCCAATTATATGAGTATGTATCTGGAATCGTTAGGCAAATTAAGGTATCCTACTCCCTATACAGAAAAGATAATGGGCTCCCATCAAAAAATCATCAACAAACACCCGGATATGGAAAAACATTTACGTTTCTGGGATGATCTGGTACCAGTTTATTTACTGCATCCTTCTCTTTTTGCAAAAGTTACGTATTCGGAAGATGGTGCTCAAGGTATTTACCCCAAGTATGACAAGCCAGTAATACAAAAAATGGTAAACATACTCTCAGACAAAAACAGCAGTGAAAGTATCGTATTTGATCATTTCCCGTTAGATCCTGAATTTTATAAAGATGACGTACAGCAATACATAAATGAAATCATCCGAAAACACGGAAAAACAGAATGGCGTATTGGGGTGCTGACAAATGAAATCCATGATCATTTGGGCATTTATTCCATTGTAGGGGCAAAAATGGGATTGCGTGCCCGCGAATTTTTTAATGCGGGAAAAGATGAATTTCAAGTTACATCTTATTCGGGTCAAACACCTCCTGTCAGTTGCCTGAATGATGGACTCCAGGTGAGTACCGGAGCAACTTTGGGACATGGATTGATCACCATTGCCGATGAAAAGCCTGTAAAACCGGAAGCTTTGTTTACACTGGAGGAACACAGGATTAAAATTACCCTGAAAGAAGGTTATCAAAAAATACTTAAAAAAGACATCAAAAAAGGGATTGAAAAACACGGGAAGCTCACGGAAGGATATTGGAACTACGTACGGGAGCTGGCACTCAATTACTGGCTGAATTGGGATCGCCGGGAGATTTTTACCATTACCAAACTTAAATAAGTTTTTCAATGGATTTATCAAATTTTCGATTGCATCATTCACCTTCATAAACCAAAAAAAGAATCATCATGGCACAAGACATCAATGTTCTTGCAATCACCGCAGCCTCTATAGGTTTTTTCCATACATTATTAGGTCCCGATCATTATTTGCCTTTTATTGCTATGGCAAAAGCGCGAAAATGGTCCATATTTAAAACCAGTTGGATTACATTCCTTTGTGGTGCAGGTCACGTGGGTTCATCCATCTTAATTGGAGCCATAGGGATTGCAGCAGGTATTGGGGCCTCTCAACTGGAAGTTCTAGAGGCTGAAAGGGGGAATATTGCAGCTTGGCTGCTTATGGGGTTCGGACTGATTTACTTTATTTGGGGATTATGGAGGGGATTAAAAAACAAACCCCATACCCATCTGCATTTTCATTCCGGCGGAATATCTCATGAACATCAGCATGAACATATTGAGGATCATAATCATATTCATAAAAGGCCAAAAATGAATATCACCCCATGGATATTGTTCCTGATATTTGTTCTTGGTCCATGTGAGCCATTAATACCAGTATTGATGTATCCGGCGGCCCAGCAAAGTATAGGAGGTACTGTTT
>CAYNPZ010000444.1:1931-2654 GCA_964399175.1 uncultured Bacteroidales bacterium
GGTGTGGTACTTCTTCTTACTTTCGGAATAAAACACCTATCCTTTGGAAAACTTGAGCGATATACCCATGCAATAGCAGGTGGAATCATATTTTTGAGTGGATTTGCAATATTATTTCTTGGATTATAATAGGGATGGACAATAATTATCTCTTTGAGAAATATATCAATTATCATAACGATCAATAAGTCTACCAAAAAATAGGCAAAAACAAATTATAAGGTATAGAAAGAGAAATCCATGGAAATAAAAGTAATGACACGGGTTTTGAATAAGAACCAGAATAAGGCTGACCAGGTAAGGACTCTTTTAAGGAAGAAACGTACCAAAATGTATAATTTCATCAGTTCGCCTGGCGCCGGTAAAACGGCTCTTCTGGAGAGGACGCTGGCGCACATGAACCATCATGTCCGCATCGGGATTATTGAAGGCGATGTATCTACCGACCGGGATGCCCAGCGACTGAAGCAGTATAACAATCCTATCGTTTTAATCAATACCGAAGGCGGCTGCCATCTCGATTCTAACAGCATTGAAAAGGCCATCGGGGAGCTCGATCTGGATGAGCTCGATCTGATCTTCGTTGAAAATGTAGGTAACCTGGTGTGTCCTACGAATTTTGATCTGGGCGAAACTTCGAAGATCGCCGTTGTGAGTACCAGCGAAGGCGATGATAAGCCGATCAAGTATCCCATGTTGTTCAGGGATGCCAAGGCAGTGATC
>CAYNPZ010000445.1:0-2419 GCA_964399175.1 uncultured Bacteroidales bacterium
GGTCCCATTCCCAGCCGTTCCGATAAGTATGTCTTACCCATCCGCGGGCCGACTGATAAGCATCGAGCGTTTTGTAATCGGTATGAAACCTCGGGCGGCCTTCAACCTTTTTGTATTCATGGGAGGTGACCACCTGAAGGGTCTCTTCCGGCATGATATTTTTAAATTGCATCTTTTCACCATCCCACTCCAGCTTTTTATGAAGCCCCTGAAGCCGGATGGCCAGATTGCCCATAAGTACCATCTCGGTGAGTGGACCGGAATATCGAAAATTCGAAGAAGCTTCCCTTCGGTTTTCAGGGGATTCCTTACAAGCCCGCACCCAATCCATCTCATGTCTTCCGCCTTCTTTACCCCAGGGACCAACTTTTTCCGAATGATCCGGAATGCGTTCTACCATTTCAGGAGGATCTGAATATTCCTTATCCACAGGCAGCAGACGGTAATTTACCCCGTACTGGTCGCAGATCAGTTTTCCCCGGGTTCCGATAAACAGGTTGCCCCCGGCTCCCAAGGACTCTCCCGGAGGCATTTCATCAGGCCTTGGAGGCTTGAATCCTCCGTCATGCCAGGTTACTTTTACTTCCGGGAAATTCACCTTCCTCATAGACGAACGCGGCGGAAAAGTATATTCTACCTGCGAGGCATTCGGGGCAGATTCTTTATACACGAGGGTGGAACTGGCCTGGGCATGGGTCGGATACTTTAGTTTCAAAGCATAAAACACCGTGTCGAGTATATGACAGCCCATATCGCCCAGAGCACCGGTGCCGAAATCCCACCAGGCCCTCCAGCTCCACGGATGATAATCCGAATGGTAGGGGCGATCAGCGGCCGGTCCTATGAACAGATCCCAGTCCAGGGAATCGGGTACCTCCATTGACTTTTCGGGTGGTTCCAGCCCCTGGGGCCAGATGGGACGGTCAGACCAGGCATGGGCTTCGCGCACTTCTCCTATGGTGCCATTCCATATAATTTGGGCAATTTTTCGCACATTGTCGTTAGAATGCCCCTCGTTACCCATCTGGGTAGCTACCTGATATTTTTCTGCTGCTCTGGCCAGTTGCCGGGACTCCCATACAGAGTGGGTCAAAGGTTTCTGGAGATAAACGTGTTTACCCATGGCCATGGCCTTGATTGCCGGGTGGAAGTGGGTATGGTCAGGGGTGGCAATCACGCAGGCGTCTATATCTTTTTGCTTATCCAGCATCCGGCGAAAATCCCTGTATTTTTTGGCACCAGGATATTGCTTAAAAACAGGAGCTGCATAGTCCCAGTCCACATCACAAAGGGCCACGATATTCTGGCCGATCATATTGGCCAGATTGGCCTTGCCCTTCCCTCCTATGCCTATTCCGGCTATATTGAGTTTATCACTCGGGGAAGTATGGCCCAGGCCACTGATTACATGGCTTGGTAAAACGGTTATTCCTACAGCAGCTTTGGCAGTAGATGTTAAAAACGTCCTCCTGGACATGGATTGTCGGGGGTTATTTTTCTTTGCTTTCATTTTGATATAGAATTATTTGAACAACACAAATGATTTGGATAATTCAGATTGTATCCTGATGGTTTATTCTTAAAAAGGACCTGGTGCATTGATCGTGGAAGCCCCTTTATCTTCACCCGGTAATATCCCCCGGGTGCCTTTTTGAGGAAGGGGTTCCAGTGTCCTGCGATCATAACAGTCAGGTGTTAAAGAATCGGGTTGTGAATCATGGGTCACTTTCTCCCACTTTTCAAGCACTTTTCTCAATGCTTTCATTCTATCCTGGAATTGTTCTTTTTCTGCCAGGTTATTAAACTGTTTGGAATCGTTCTCACAGTCAAAAAACTCCTCCCTGGGTTGGGGCTTCTCAAAAATCTGGTTTTGAAGATCGGTGAGCGAACCCTTTTCGTGTCCTTCAATCAATGACTGGCCTGCTCCTCCTCCAAGAACATCGATGGCACCAATGTTGGAGCGCTCCCACAGGTTGTTTTCTATATATAAATACCGCTCTGTCCGGACCATTCTCTCATGGGCCATATAGTCATGCCAGTTATGCTCGGCAAAAACATAATTTCTAAAATCCTTTTCGGTATCCTCCAGTAAAGATGAAAAGCTCCTGCCCTGGAAGGTCTGGGGTGTCTCTGCCCAGGCAAGATCTATGATCGTGGGTGCTATATCGATTACACTAATAAGACCATTACATATTTCACCTTTCCGGTCTGTCCCATCAGGATAATGTACAATAAACGGGGCTTTTATGCCAATGTCATATAACCTGGTTTTTCCCGGGGAAAGGGACGGCCGTTATCTGCCATTACAATAATGAATGTATTATCGAATACCTCCTGTTTCTTTAATTCTGCAACGACTTTGCCAACATAGGTGTCAAAACGCGTGACTTCACCATAGTAATTTTTAAAGACCATCCAT
>CAYNPZ010000445.1:2429-2654 GCA_964399175.1 uncultured Bacteroidales bacterium
GACCGATTGGAAACGACTTATACATAAGATTAAAATTTATTGTTTAGATTTCGCTTTACTGTTAATGTTCAATTTTTAAAGATCATCCATCCATTGCCTGTGTAATGACTCCATTTTTTTCGCCTTTTCAGTATATTCATCTATTAGATTGTTGGTTTCACCCCGATCTTTTTCAATATCGATTAAAATTGTCGTATCATTTTTAAAACTCCAGTCTTCGCGCGT
>CAYNPZ010000446.1:0-1045 GCA_964399175.1 uncultured Bacteroidales bacterium
TTATCGGGATTTTTTGCTGTATATTCCTCGGCTGCCTTTTTGGCCAGTTGGGCTGATTTCATGTTCAGCTCATGTACCAGATCTTCCATCTGATAATCCGCCATGGAGATGCGGGTGGAATTGAATGAGTTGGTGGTGGCAAAATCGGCTCCTGCTTCAAAAAAAGCATGATGGATCTCCGTGATCACCTCAGGTTTGGTAATGGAAAGCAGGTCGTGATTGCCTTTCACCTGTTGTTCAATATTGGCGAACCGTTTTCCACGGTAATCTTCTTCTGAAAGGTTGTAATCCTGAATCATCGTACCCATGGCCCCGTCAAGGACCATAATACGCTCTTTCAGTATGTCACTGATCATAATTCCCCCTGTCATTTAATTTTATGAATTCTTCGAGACACAAAAATACGACGCTCCCGGTAAATAAAAAAACATATCGGTACAGAAACCTTTTATTATCCAAAAACAGTTTTGCTTTCAATACATTAAATAAAGAAAGGAAGTTTTATCAATCCAGAAATTTGAATAAAACGGTGAGCAATACGAGGATACCAAAACCTATATTCATGAAGGTAAACATCATGTTAAACTTCCTGTTGATCTCCTCAAATCGTTTGTCCATGTATCTGTACATATCTTCAAACCGTTGATCAATTGATTCAAAGCGCCTGTCAATCGATTCAAATCTCCTGTCAATTGATTCAAACCGTTGATATACTGCCTCGAACCGGGAGTCCAAGATTTGCATTAAAGTTTTTATATCCTCTTTGGTAGCCAGCTTATCTTCCTGGTCATGTTTGAATTCATTGAAGGCATCATAAAAAATATTGGCCAGTTCCTCCTCATCCTTATTTTCAAAGGAAGTTATCTTATGATCCCTGATAATCCGCCGTATTCTTTCCTTTTCAAGCATGGTGGAGTATATTTGTAAATGCTGATCTCTACAAATTTACAAAATAAATTTTAATTTTAACTTTAATTTGCTTCAGAACAGTTATTACGGCTCTGAAAATCTCTTATGTATAGATAAAGTGATTTAAACCCTTAAA
>CAYNPZ010000446.1:1055-2643 GCA_964399175.1 uncultured Bacteroidales bacterium
ATATGTACACAGCAATCAGTGGTTTGGGAATTGTCATCCTGTTACTTGTTGCCTGGCTTTTTTCACCAAAAAAGAAACTGATCAACTGGCGGCTGATCGGATGGGGTATTGTGCTGCAAATGATCTTTGCGGTATTTATTTTTTACATACCGGCCGGATCCAAACTTTTTGTGGTGTTGAATGACGTGGTGGTCAAGATTCTGGACTCCGCAACCGCCGGGGCTGAATTTGTATTCGGGCCGCTGGCCATACCTCCGGGATCAGGAGAAGAATCCATCGGCTCGATCCTGGCTTTCCAGTCTTTTCCGACGATCATTTTTTTCTCGGCGCTGATGGCCATATTGTATTATTTCAACATTATCCCCTGGATCATCAGGGGATTTGCCTACATCTTCACCAAGCTGATGCGGATTTCGGGTGCGGAATCCTTGAGCGCCGCAAGCAACATTTTTGTGGGGATTGAATCGGCATTTACCATTAAGCCGCACCTGAAAGAAATGACGCGTTCAGAGCTGTTTACAGTACTCACGGTTGGCATGTCAACGGTAGCTTCCAATGTACTGGCCATCTACATCTTCAGCCTGAAGGAACATTTCCCGATGATCGGGGGGCATCTGATCAGCGCTTCCTTCATTTCGGCACCCGCTGCACTGATCATGTCAAAACTGGTTATGCCGGAAAAGGATGTACCCGCAACATTGGGCAAAGATGTGAAACCGCACTATGAAAAGGAGAGCAACGTATTTTCCGCGATCATCAATGGGGCCAATTCGGGTGTAAGGCTCATCGTTGGCATCGTGGCCCTGCTCATTGCCATCATCAGCCTGGTGGAGCTCATCGACCTGTTTCTGGGCTGGATTGGTGGATTTATCGGCGGTAACATAGACTGGTCACTGAAAGGCCTGCTGGGTTATGTTTTCTATCCTTTCACCGCCATCTTGGGAATACCCATCTCTGATGTGGATACCATATCAAAGATCATCGGCGAGCGCATGGTGGTTACGGAAGTGACCGCCTACAAAGATCTGGCCGCGGCGATTGCCAACGGCACCATACAAAATCCCCGTACAATTGTCATCACTACCTATGCATTGTGTGGTTTTGCACATGTAGGTTCCATGGCCATTTTTATCGGTGGAATAGGTGCATTGGTTCCCGATCGCACCAGTACATTGGCCAGATTTGGCCTGCGGGCCCTGGTAGCTGCTACGCTGGCCTGCCTGATGACCGGATGTATTGCGGGATTGTTTGCTAGCGAGAATACCATACTGATGTCGGGGATGTAAAGAAAAGTCAAGAAACAAGATACAGGATACAGGAGAATACGGGAAAACGGGAAGACGGGAAGACGGGAAGACGGGAAAGAGTGATGAGTAGTGAGTTTTGAGTATTGAGTTAACACGAGACACGGGAACCGGGGGATGAGAACGTGATGGAAGAAGAGTCAAGAGACAGGAATTAAGATACAGGATACAGGAGAATACGGGAAGACGGGAAGACGGGAAAGAGTGATGAGTAGTGAGTTTTGAGTAGTGAGTTAACACGAGACACGGGAACCGGGGGATGAGAACGTGATGGAAGAAGAGTC
>CAYNPZ010000447.1:0-2642 GCA_964399175.1 uncultured Bacteroidales bacterium
ATGAACTAAGAAATAAAAGGCCACCTGGCAATGTGATGAGATGGGCCAAAAAATATCAGGTTTATTAACCCGAATTATTCAAAATAATTCTGAAATAAGTGCTGAAATCCCGGCACTTATTTTATTTTACAGACATGTATATCAGTTTTAGCTCCAAATTATTGTTTCTTTTTTCTTACGTGTTATATTTACACTTGCAATCAGAACAGATATTGCCCCAAAAGTGCTGATAAACCTTAAAAAGCAAATATATGGCAACACTTGACTGGATCGTACTTGGTATTTTCTTTCTTGCCTTAATTGGTATCGTTTGGTGGGTACTCAAACAGAAAGAAGAAACTTCTGTTGATTATTTCCTTGCTGGCCGCAACGCTGGCTGGTTTGTTATAGGAGCTTCCATTTTCGCCTCCAACATCGGATCTGAGCACCTGGTCGGACTGGCCGGTGCCGGAGCAGAAAGTGGCATGGCCATGGCCCATTGGGAAATGCACGCATGGCTCATCCTGATTCTTGGTTGGGTTTTTGTCCCTTTTTATTCGAGAAGTATGGTTTATACCATGCCTGAATTTCTGGAAAAACGATATGGCGGAGGGTCAAGGACCGTCTTATCACTGATCTCACTTGTAAGTTATGTGCTTACAAAGGTTGCAGTCACCGTATGGGCTGGAGGAACAGTATTTAAAACGGTATTCGAAGTCGATACCATAATGATTTTCGGATCCGAGGTTGACTTCTTCTGGGTCGGCGCTATTGGATTGGTTGTTATAACCGGTTTGTATACCATCTTTGGGGGTATGAAATCAGTTTTGTACACTTCTGCTTTACAAACACCGGTGCTGTTAATAGGTTCAATAGTTATTCTTGTTGTAGGCCTTCAGCAACTTGGTGGATGGGCTGAACTCGAGAGCATAATCAGATCAACCCCCACAGGGTATGGTGATGATTCGATGATGAACCTCATCCGAACATCGAAAGACCCACAGTTCCCATGGACAGGTGTCATTCTGGGTTCGGCCATCATTGGTTTTTGGTACTGGTGTACCGACCAGTACATAGTACAACGTACCCTCTCTGCGGCAAACATCAATCAGGCCAGGAAAGGTACAATTTTCGCAGGATATCTGAAACTGTTGCCGGTCTTTATTTTCCTTGTACCTGGAATGATTGCATTTGCAATGAATCAGCAAGGTATGTTGAATCTGGAACAGCCCGACGATGCCTTTCCGCTACTGGTTGCCGAGTTATTGCCTGCCGGGGTAAAAGGGCTTATTGTCGGGGGTATAACAGCTGCTTTGATGAGTTCGCTGGGATCCCTGTTTAACTCATCGGCAACCCTTTTTACGGTAGACTTTTATAAGAAATTCCGCCCTGATACCCCTGAAAAGAAACTGGTATATATCGGAAGAATTGCTACAGCAGTCATCGTAGTTCTCGGAATATTATGGATACCGATAATGGAAAGCATAGGCGACTTCCTTTACGTATACCTGCAGGATATCCAATCGCTTCTTGCACCCGGTATTGCCACTGTATTCCTCTTCGGGGTGTTCTGGAAACGAACAACGGCCAAGGCTGGTTTCTGGACATTGCTTATTGGATTCTTCCTTGGTATGTTCAGGCTTCTGTTCAGGGTAATCAACAATGTTTTTGTTGCCCCCGCTAATATAAGTGGATCCGAAGCCTTGGAATGGACAAATGCAAAAGCTGCCAACCCTGTTGGACTCAACTGGTTTGAGACCTTTACGGTAAAGTTCATGTCCATGAACTGGTTGCATTATGAAATTCTACTATTCTTCTTCTGTATCGCGCTGATCGTAATTATTAGTATGTATACCAAAAAGCCAGACAAGGAAAAACTCCAGGGGCTTACATTTGGTAACGTATCCAAGGAGCAAAAGGCTGAAACACGCTCAAGCATTACCAAGTGGGATATAATCAACACCGTTATCATAGTAAGTATTATTGTGGCTTTTTATATATATTTCTGGTAATTAAAACAAAATGGTAACAGACAAAAACAAAACCCAGGGGGACTCTTTACCGGAAATGAATGGGAATCATTTCCATGAACATCATTACAAAGATAAAGACCGCCATTTGGTGGCTGTTGACAGCATCATCTTTGGCTTCGATAAAAAGCAGCTCAAAATACTGCTGATCAAAAGAAATTTTGAACCCTGCAGAGGAGAATGGTCGCTAATGGGAGGTTTCCTCAGAAAAAACGAAAGCCTGGATGGTGCTGCCATAAGAGTCCTTTATACATTAACGGGCCTGGATGATGTGTATCTGGAACAACTCTATACTTACGGAGATCTCAACAGAGATCCGGGTGCACGGGTAATTTCTACCGCTTATTATGCATTGATAAATATTGAAAAATATGAAGAACAGTTAACTCAACAATACAGTGCACAATGGTGGGATATCAACAATTACCCGGATCTCATATTCGATCACCACACAATGGTTAACAAAGCATTGCGCCGGTTGCGCAGGAAAACAAGAACACAACCCATCGGTTTTGAATTGCTGCCGAAAAAGTTTACCATTCCACAGTTACAAGCTTTATACGAAGCAATTCATCAAAGAAAGATGGACAAGAGAAATTTCAGGAAAAAAATCCTCTCTTACAATTTTCTTGA
>CAYNPZ010000448.1:0-2638 GCA_964399175.1 uncultured Bacteroidales bacterium
AGCAAGGATCGCTTGAATCAATATTTTTATACCAATGCCCCGGCTATATTGTTCCCTTATATCAGAGCCTATATCTCTACCCTAACCAACTTATCCGGTTATAAACCCATAAACCTACCTACACTAAATTTAACAAGTTTAAGAGAAGATCTGGAGAAGAACACTACTGAAGTTGGAGGGGAAGAAGATGACTCAAACTCTCAGAATAAATAACCAATTGTTTCATCCAGGATTTTCTTTGTTTTTCTCTCGTCGATCACTTCCGCTGGAAGATTGAACATTTGTTCTGTCAGTTTATACTTCATCAGTTGACTGTCCGCAGTTATATATAAATATATGTCAAATAAAACAGCTAGTTGAGCAGTTCAAAAGTGATTTTGAATTGTCCTTAAACCCCATGAATCTTGGGTACAACTAAGTTCCATTACTCCATGAGATGATTTGGTTTCAGAATACGTCAGGGGCTTAGATCCCGACAAGGAAGCTCCTGCATTAAATCCACGGATAGCAGTTGGAAGCCTGATTGTTCAACACAAGCTCAATCTTTCTCAAGCAATTAAGCGGCAGTTGAATTACCTGTGGAGAGATTTGGAACATATTGGTCGTATGATGGATATGTCTGAACAAGGAAGTTTTCCCCTGAATCAGAAAGGGCTCAGGTGTTGTCGAAGCCCGGTCAATATGGATTCATTCTTAGCTTTATTGATACTATTATCGTGCATTATATGTATATTATGAAGCAGGAGTGTGGGTAAAAACACTGAAAAAATAAGGTTTCGGAAATATATGAATTATCCTTTAAATTTGTTATATTGGGCCTTGAATATAATGAAATATAGCATAAAGTGATACTTACCAAAAAATAATTTATGAAATCAAAAACGGAGCATACAACGCGACGCGACTTTATTAAAAAGTCGGCACTTGCTTTAACAGCTTTTACGATAGTTCCCCGACATGTTCTGGGAGGCAGTGGTTTCATTGCCCCAAGCGATAGGGTAAATATTGGGATGGTGGGATGCGGTGGCATGGCAAATAATACCATCAGGGGACTTATAAAGCTTGACGATGTTCGAATAACAGCTATTGCAGATCCGGCCGAGTTGTGGAAAAACGATGATAATACATTATATGATTCTTATACTGGATGGGGCCCGACCAAAGAATTTCTTGAGTCGTACTATGCGGCTGAGAAAACACCTGATCAAGCTATTCAAGTATATAAAGATTTTCGTGAGATGCTGAAGAAAGAAAAGGGGCTTGATGCAATAGTATGTTCCACCCCTGACAATAACCATGCTTATGTTTCAATTACCGCTATGCGTGCAGGTAAACATGTTTACTGTGAAAAGCCGTTAACACATAACATCTGGGAATCGAGAAAGGTTCGTGAGGTAGCCAGGGAAACAGGCGTGGCGACCCAAATGGGTAATCAGTTACACGCCCTTGACGGTTTGCGTCAAACAGTTGAATACCTTCGCGCAGGTGTTATAGGCAAGGTTGAGGAGGCCCATATATTTGTTCCGGCGTCCAGGTGGCTGCCGGGACACACCGGAGGATACCCCAAATCATCTGATCCTGTTCCTGAAGGGTTTAATTGGAATCTATGGCTCGGGCCAACACCCTGGCGTGTTTATAATAAGATGTATACGCCTGTAACATGGCGTGATTTCTGGGATTTTGGCTGTGGGGCTCTAGGTGATTTTGCTTGTCATGATATGGATATACCAACGTGGGCGTTTAACCTCCATACTCCCGAAAGCGTAGAAGCTCATCCCGCAGGCAACGAGGGCAGTGCCGAAGTTGCTTCCTATGGAGAAATTGGCTATTACAAATTTCTTGCTGATGGAGAACAGTCCCCATTAAATCTTACTTGGTATTCAGGAGGTTTGCAACCCCGATTGCCTGATTTATTGCCCCGGGATGTTTCTCTACCCTCAAGGGGTGCCATGTTTGTTGGTGATAAAGGTATTATTCTCATTAATGGACCCGGCAGTTCACCGCAGATCTTTCCGGAAAGCCTGCGTAACTCTTTTACTCCCCCTGAACCATCAATTCCCCGCTCTAAGGGTCATCACCGTGAATGGATAGATGCCATAAAAGGAGGACCGGCAGCTATGTCAAACTTCGAGTACGGAGCCCAGTTGAATGAAATTACACATTTGGGAGTGCTTTCTTTGAGGTTGGGCGGCAAGAAAATTTATTGGGATAGCAATAACATGAAAGCCGTCGGTTTACCCGAAGCAGATGAGATTATCCGTGAACCGGTAAGAAAAGGTTGGGAGATGGTATGAGGAAAATAGGATTAGCAGAGGAAAATAAGTTGTAGTGAGAATAAAAAGGTGAAAGAGGAATAATTAAAAATGAAGCTATTTTCCGTTGCGGATGGTTATAATCCATTATTAACGGCTGATGGCTTTCGAACGAACAATTGAATTCAAATATTGTAGAATAAAAATTTATAAAAAATGAAAACAAAAATTTTAAGAGATTTGAGTTTCCTTTTATTAATAGGGATTTTCCTTTTAATAGGAAGTAGTTGCCAAGACCAGGATAATAAACTTTCAAATTCGGAACGGGAGGAAGGCTGGAAGCTTTTGTTTGACGGGGAGACCTTAAATGGATGGCACGCTTACGG
>CAYNPZ010000449.1:0-2627 GCA_964399175.1 uncultured Bacteroidales bacterium
TTCACAAAGAGAATTGTTTATTCAACCATATATGACTTAATTTATACCGTTTTTTTTGTAAGTCTCTGGTTTAATTTTTCTTATGCTGTTATGTAAATTAAAGGTCACAGGGAGTGTCTAAATAATGGAAACAAGGGGATAATTGAAAAAATCACTATTTCAATGTCAGTTGAGTATATAATTTTATAAATAATATTTTTTTTGATTGATATTGGAACCAAAATGCCTTATTTTTGTCAGAGATGAATCAAGATGGAGTTTTGTTATGGAACAATACAAAAAGATCATCACTCTGGAAAATGAAATGGAAGCCCAGCGGCTCTCCTCCATTCTCGAAGAGGAAGGCATTCCTCATGTGGTGAGGTCTTATCACGATTCGGTCTACGACGGTATCTTTCAGTCACAAAGAGGCTGGGGACATCTGGAGGCCCCCGAAGAAGACGAGGATACGATCAATTTTCTTTATAACAATATGAAAAGCCAATAAAACCGCAGTCAGCATATTTTTAATGTGTATTAAGCAATTCCTGCTTTATAAAATCCTTTGGCTTAAACTTTTGAAGGGACCATAAATACTTCTATATTTGCAGCTCCAATACAGCAGAATATGAATAACATTCAATCTTACAGTTTGAAGATCGGGGAGTGCATTTTTAATGTAGCCAATCCCGAAGGATTGCCGCTGAGGCTTCAGCGTAGCATAGAGCCTTTTCAGATAGCATATGCTGAAGAGCCGGATGTTACCATTGAGGTAATTCCCGGATACCCTCAAATGGAAGATAAGATCACACCAATGACCAATGTGAGGAATTTACCTGATCTTTCCGGGGATCGGCATGCTTATTACCGGTATACGCTAAACCGCTACGGAGATGATTTTTTGATTATCAGCGGTAACGAGAAGGATCCCGTCCAATCCAGACGATATGCATTATCCAATCGCCATTTCCGTAACTGGAAGGTATATCTTCCGCCGCAGGCGAAAGAAGATTTCTACTACCCGTTGAACTTTCCGCTGGGATCGCTGATTTTCTATTACAGCATCATTTCGGTAAAGGGATTGTTGTTGCCCGCCATGGGGTTGAATTATTATGGAAGGGGATATGTGTTTACAGGTTTCTCAGGAATTGAAAGAACTACCATTTCAAACCTTTGGCTGAACAGGGGAGGAGTGCTGATCAGTGATGATCAGCTGGTGCTTATGCAGGATGACAAGAACTTCAACATGTACAATTCACCGATGGCATATACCCATAAGGTAATGAAATCCCCACTGCATGCAATTTACATCTTGCGCCAGGCAGATAAAAATAAGTCTGAGAGACTATCCAGAACATCTGCATTTTCCCGGCTGATGAATATTTGTATTCACCACGACAAGAATGAGCTCCTTGTGAATAACCTGATGGATAGTTTACAAAACCTCTTAAATCACATTCCTGTATATGATTTGAACTTCAAACCCGATGATTCGGTGATCAATTACGTACTTGAAACCAATTACTGATTCATCCGAATCGGATGAACAGGACTTTATTTGTATTCCCAGGATTTTGAGATGTTTTTTGGTCGCGAATCAATCTTTAAGGTATATCTTTTTTTATTTCCTGCGCGACATTATGTAAATTTGTCTCTATATGAATGAACAATTAAGGTCATTGAAACCTTTAACCAATAACATATAAATCATGGAAAAGCTACACTCAAAATTGTTGCAAAAGCATTATAACTTTTCAAATACTTTAGTAAAGGGATTCATGCGCATTGCAGGTTTTGCCCTTATTTTTACAATGTGGATTTCCTTTCAGGCCGGTGCCCAGAATCTTGATGTACCCTATGTTTCCACTCCACAAAAAGTGGTGGATACGATGCTTGAAATTGCAGAGGTCGGTGCCGGTGATTATGTGATTGATCTTGGCTCAGGAGACGGCCGCATTGTTATTTCGGCAGCCCGGCGGGGAGCCTACGGCCATGGAATAGACCTGGATCTTGACCGCATCAGTGAAGCACGTTCTAATGCCCGCAGTTCCGATGTATCGGATAGGGTTATGTTTGTACAGGGAGATATATTTGAAACCGATTTCACCAGAGCCAATGTGATCACCATGTATTTGCTGAGCTCGGTAAACCTCAGACTTCGTCCCCGGCTGCTGGAAGAACTGGAGCCCGGTACCCGCGTGGTTTCTCACGATTTTGATATGGGAGAATGGAAACCCGACGAACACCTGCGTGTCGACAATGCAGACTTCAAACTGGGAGAATGGGAGATAGATAATCCCATTGCCGTGGATAATCACGATATCTATTTTTGGATTGTCCCCGCACAGGTGGAAGGCCAGTGGGAATGGGAAACCAACGGCAGAAATTTTACAATGACGGTAAAGCAGGAATTTCAAAAGATATATCCTCAGATTGAATCCGGAGAGGTTACGTTGAGAACAGGAGATAACCTGCTTAAGGGGCCCCGCATCAGCATTACTGTTATTAATCCCTCCAATAGCTACCGGTATGTCTATAATGGCCGGGTTGAGGATGATCGAATCATCGGTAAGGTGCAGATCCGCGCAGATAATTATCAGACCGTGGAGAACTGGACGGCCACAAAGAAATAGGCTCCTGATTGGCTG
>CAYNPZ010000450.1:0-2615 GCA_964399175.1 uncultured Bacteroidales bacterium
TTTTTACAGAGCCTGCACCACTCAATGTAATGCTTTTGTGAATCTTCGGTGATTCTTATACCTGATTCTTGCCCTCCAATTTCAGTGATGGGATCATTATTCCTCTTGTTGGGATCTCTTAACTGCATGATCTTTTTATCCAAAACAACAAAGTTTCTGGGATCAACGAACATTAGTATTTTACTGACGAAGGAAAAACCTGAGAACTGCGGCAAACCAATTTTTCTGATATTTATTGGGGTCATGCTGTTGATAGTCAATAAACTGGCAAAATCCTTTAGTTGGCTTTCGCTAACACAGTCTCTAAACCTTTTTATCCTTTCATCCCTATATCCGATTCTGTAATAACCCCAGTAGAGAACATTTGACAGTCCATTTTTTATTTCTTCCGGTTCATTGCTTTTTAACCTGGTTTGTATGTATTGTTCCAGTTCTCTGTAGGCTCCAAATTCAATTTCCTGGTTATTGTCAAAATCGTATAACTTTTTGGGAAAATCATACTCTGGGAAGTTAATCTCTGACGGAGGAACATTTTCCTGACTGCCTGAATTGTCGATACTTAAATGTGTGGTGTATTGCTTTTTCCCACAGTACTTACAATACACACTATCACCGTCAATATATTTCCCACATTCTTTACAGTGCATATTTACTGCTTGTTTAGTGGATCTCTATAATTCGTATTTTCAAATATAACCATTCAATCAGTTCTATACAACCTCTCCTTCTATATTCATAATTGATTTTGTTATTCCCTGCAAAAGGTCTTTTAACAGTTTCCATTAATCCAATCCCCCATAAGAAATAGGGGATTGGACACATGAACCCTTCCAAAAACCACTTACAATACCCATGAATAAAGAATTAGGGTGTAAGGGTGCAAGAATTTGGAGAATTTTTAAAAATCATTACAAATTCATTTGAATAGCATAATAGGTTTTGAAAAAATTGAAAGAAAATACTTAAATTGGGGATTAAACCACTTAAAAGTAATTACCATGTCTCAAAAAGAATCTAAGGTTAAATGTCCCTATTGTGGTGTAGAATTTGACGAAGCACCGAATAGAAAGAAAATGTGTTTTAATTGTAAAAATACCCTCTACCCCAGAATAAATTTTTATACCGATGAAATGCATTATCTCACACAAAGAGAACTGGAAGATTTTGAAAAAATTAGAAGTATGTATAAGGCTGAAGCGAAGTTTTTAAAGAAATTTCAGGGATATGGCTTAAAACAAAAAAAGTTTGAAAAAAGAAGAAAGAAGTATGAGAAAAAAGTTAACAAATTAAACCAGGAATATGATGGATTTGCCTTTATTACTTCGATTTTTAATGAATTGGTGTCTAAAAATTTTGATAAATTAAGTTTCCATGATTTGGAAATGATGTATTATGATATGGCTGGTTTGTTGTATAAATATAATCAAAGTTTTTTCACTTTTTTGAAAGAATCAGTAAAAATGCAATTATACCATTGGAAACAAATACAAGATATACAAGAGGAAAACGGCAAAAAATTATATGTTCAGATAAACACATTTTGTTGTGAAAAATGCAGACAGCTGGATGGGGAAAGATATAAAGTTGACGAAGCTTTGGAAAAAATGCCTATTCCTGTTGAGGATTGTGAAAGTGGATTTTGTCAGTGTTGTTATACTACTGAATTAAGATAATATGAGAACCCACAGTTTTTTATAAGTCAAAGAACAGACAAACATAGCTGCCCATCTCATTTCAAAAAGTTTTGAAAAACCCTGCACCCGTACACCCTATCCCTGATGTAATGGGACTTTAAGCAGGGTTTTATAAGGATTTAGATGGTTTTTACGGACTCAGCGCTTTTATTGGAAAATTGGTGCTTATCATGATGTGGTTCATAACCTTTGATTTTATCGTTTGGGAAATGCATGAGTCTGATTTTGAACAATTACTTGTAAAGTCAAAATTATATGGCATTTTTAACTCAAAGTCAAATAGAAATTGTTAAGCAATTTGAATATAAGTTGATTTTGGCAAACCTCCAGTTTATTAATTTACGAAATTCCAATTCCCCGAAACAAAACACCTTGAAAACTTCACCGGAACACTCAGGATCATTATAACAACAGATGTTCATTATCACGGTGAAAATAGATTATCTTTTATGGGAACACAGGAATATCAAGAAATGGGGCTATGAATTTTATACCGGCATTTGTTGAAAATACTTAACATCTCATATTTTCTGTTATAACATCTAACATTAAGTGTTAACTTCATTTATTTTATTATGGCCATGGTAAGTATTTCATGAAATCATTGCTTTGTTAAAGAATACATAACCAATGTCTGTATATACAAGAAGAAAATGTTTATGCCAGATCCATACGAATCGATATACTCCAATAGATGTCAACTTTCGATATGTATGTCTTTCAATAGGGTCCTCAGGTTTGATTTCATTTAATATTCATATAGTGGAGGATATGATTTAGAAATTCTGTCTGTTATTTTTTCTCTTTTGTTATTAGATTGTTGATGTATTTTTCTCCTTCTTTGGTTAACTGATAATATTTCTGTCTACCTTCCCTTGAAACTTGTTTGAGCAGATTTTGGGATTTTACGAGATTATTGAT
>CAYNPZ010000451.1:0-2597 GCA_964399175.1 uncultured Bacteroidales bacterium
ATTTTATTCATTTTTATAAAAATTTATGAATAAAGGTTAAGTTTCTTACCGGACAGAAAATATCCTGTGGCTTTATGACTGAAAAACTACGAATATATCGATTTTTAGTTCCTTACCATTCAAATTCGTGCATTTTTTGACAAGAATTTGAATGATAAGGATATGTATAAAAATTGCCTTTCTTTTTAGTGAACCGACATTTTATTGTCCTTTTACAACAAAAAGGCATCTTTCTTATTATAATTGCAGAGATAAAACGAAATTCCAAACCATCTTACTTATGAGAAATTTATTTAAATATTCGTTCCTGTTTATAATGATATTAATGACTGGTACGTCCTTAGCCCAGGAAAATTACAAAAAGATCACCCTTGACGACATTTATCGGAAAAATAGGTTCAGCCAACAGTCGGTGCACGGATTGCGTTCGATGAATGACGGTATTCATTATACGGTGCGGGAGGCAGGAATATCTATTGTTAAGTATAGTTATGAAACCGGACAGCCGGTCGACACCCTGCTGGACATCAGGGATTATCCCGGCGTTTCCTCCATCTCCCGGTATGAATTCAGCAACGATGAGAGCAAAATATTGATCGCCACTGATGTTAACCCCATATACAGAAGGTCTTTTACCGCCCAATTTTATGTTTTTAACAGAGATGAAGTAACGCTTGAGCCGTTAAGTGATAAAGAGGATCAGCGACTGGCCACATTTTCACCGGATGCTTCAAAGGTAGGTTTTGTAAGGAAAAACAATCTTTTTATCAAGAATCTGATTACAGGAAAAATTAAACAGATCACCCACGATGGCGAACACAACCACATCATCAATGGTACCACTGATTGGGTATATGAAGAAGAATTTGCCATTACCCAGGGTTTTCATTGGTCGCCCGAAGGAGATAAGATTGCCTTTTACAAGTTTGATGAAAGCAGAGTAAGAACTTTCCACATGACCATGTATCGCGATTCGCTTTATCCGGAGGATTATACTTTCAAATACCCCAAGGCAGGGGAGAAGAACTCCATAGTAAAGATTTTTGTCTATGATCTTCAGGATGGCACTATTAAGGAGATGGATACAGGAGAAGAGACCAATCAGTATATTCCGCGGATTAAGTGGGCCGAAGAAGACGAGAAACTTTGTATGATCCGTATGAACCGGTTACAGAACAGGATCGAGATCATGCTGGCCGATGCCAATACGGGCGAATCGAAAGTCATTTATGAGGAGAGCGATGAATATTACATTTCTCAGATTGGCGATGATTACCCCACCTTTGTTGATGACGGAAAACATTTCATCATCTACAGTGAGAAGAGTGGTTATAACCATCTTTACCTTTTTGATATGGAGGGTGATCTTGTACATCGGATCACAGAAGGCAAGTGGGAAGTCACTAATTTTATCGGTTATGATGAAAAAACCGGACGGGTATTTTATGCCTCCTCTGAGGAATCCCCGTTAAAACGTACGGCTTACTCCATCAAAAAGGATGGGACGGGCAAGAAGAAAATAACAGGAAAAGATGGCTGGAACCGGGCCAGCTTCAGTGATGGGTTCAAATATTATATCAATTATCGTTCTCAGGCCAATATGCCGTTAAAGGTAACCTTGCATCAACGTAATGGAAAGTTAATCCGTGTATTGGAAGATAACGAAAAATTAAGCGAACGAGCAGATGAATATGGCTTTCAGGACAAGCAGTTTCTAAAGATCAACACGCCTTCCAGCGATTGCGATCTGAATGCCTACATGATCACCCCTCCGGATTTTGATAGGGATAAACAATATCCACTTTTTATGTATTTGTATGGTGGTCCGACATCCCAGGTGGTTACCGATAGCTGGGGTGGAGGACGCTCCAACTGGTTTCAAATGCTGGCTCAAAGAGGCTATGTGATAGTTGTAGTAGATAACCGTGGTACGCCTGGACGCGGTGAGCAATTCAAGAAGATGACCTACGGACAACTGGGTAACTATGAAACGATAGACCAGATAGAAGCAGCACAGTATTTTGGGGATAAAAGCTATATCGATGCCAGCCGTATCGGCATCTTCGGCTGGAGCTACGGGGGATATATGTCATCCAACTGCCTTTTCCAGGGCAATGAAACTTTTTCCATGGCCATAGCCGTTGCACCGGTAACCAACTGGCGTTATTACGACACCATTTATACAGAACGCTATATGGGTCTGCCACAGGATAACCCGGATGGATACGACGAGAATTCACCCATCAACCATGTAGAGGGCTTAAAAGGCGATTATCTGCTTATTCATGGCACAGGAGATGACAATGTGCATTTTCAGAATTCCATTGAACTGGCTGAAGAACTGGTACAGGCCGGCAAACAGTTTGAAATGCAGTTCTACCCGGATAAAACCCATGGCATTTATGGGGGAAATACCACGTATCATCTGTATACCAGGATGACCAATTTTATTATGGAAAATCTGTAGGAAGAACAACTGGATACGACTGCAGGACGCAACGACGGCACGATGGCACGACGACCCGACGGCACGAAAGAACGATGGAACGAGGGAACGAGAAGACGGGAAGTGTGTAGAGACATGCCGTGGCGTGTCT
>CAYNPZ010000452.1:0-2595 GCA_964399175.1 uncultured Bacteroidales bacterium
AAATACTGATCCATCTCTTTTCGAACCTCTGATAGTTCATCCTCCAGTTCCCTGATCTCCTGTTTTACTTTCGGAATATCCACTTCTTCTTCCTCTTTGAAGGTATCCACGTATCGGGGAATATTCAGGTTGAATTCGTTTCCCTTGATCTCCTCCAGGGTAGCCCTGTAGGAGTATTTGTCTATGGTTTTAAGATCTTCGTAAGTGGTGGTGATCTTTTCAATGTGTTCTTCCCCCAGCCTGTTCTGGCGGGTACCTTCCAGGAATTCCCGGCTGGCATCAATAAAGAGCACATCGGTGTTTTCTTTGCCCTTGTTGAATACCATGATAGATGCCGGAATACCTGTACCATAGAACAATTTGGGCGGCAATCCAACCACGGTTTCCAGCAGGTTCTCTTCGATCAGCTTTTGACGAATTTTGCCTTCGGCTCCGCCCCGGAATAAAACACCATGGGGAACAATTACCCCTACTTTTCCAGTGCCTTCAACGGCGCTTTCGATCATGTGGCTGATGAAGGCATAATCTCCGGTCTTTTTAGGGGGAATGCCCCGCCAAAAACGATTGAAACGGTCATTGGAGGCATTTTCAGCTCCCCATTTCTCCAATGAAAAGGGGGGATTGGCTACCACAACATCGTATTTGGCCAGTTTGTCGCCGTCAATGAATTTGGGATTGTTCAGGGTGTCTCCCCAGGTAATCTGTGCGTTGTCCTTGCCATGCAGGAACATATTCATCTTGCATAAGGCCCAGGTGCTGCCGTTGCTTTCCTGACCATATAGAGAATAATCTTTCGAGTCTACTTCATTGCCTACCCGGATCAACAAGGATCCGGAACCACAGGCAGGATCATAAATTCTGTTTCCGGGTTGAGGGTTCATCAGTTTGGCAAGCAGAACGGAGACTGCCCCCGGAGTACAAAATTCCCCGCCTTTCTTGCCTGCATCGCTGGCAAATCGTGAGATCAGGTATTCGTATGTATTGCCGATGATATCGTTGTTACCGATGTGGTCTTTTCTAAGGTCAAGTTCAGGCTTGGCAAAGTCCTCGATCAGGTTTTTCAGCCTCCTGTTACGTTCTTTGGTTTGCCCCAGGCTGCTTTCTGAGTTGAAGTCAATGTTTCGGAACACCCCTTCCAGCTTACTCTTGTTGGCTTCCTCAATAGCATCCAATGCCACGTTGATGATCTCACCGATGTTATTCTCATTGCGGTTTTCGTAAATGTAATCAAACGAGCTGTTTTCCGGTAATACAAAACGCTCCCGGCTCATGGCCCGTTTGATCCGTTCCTCGTCTCCGTTATATTTCTGCTTATACATTTCCTTCTTGTCCTTCCATACATCGCTCATATACTTTAGGAATAGAAATACCAGAATGTAATTTTTGTATTCGGCCGGATCTACCACACCGCGGAAAGTATCGCATGCCTGCCATGCGACTGAATTGATCTGTTCCTGGGTTACTTTTTTTGACATAGTTTCTATTTTTGAAATATTTTGTTGGTAATGCCCTGTATTAATAGGCTCCTTTTGTCTTTCAGCTCATCCATCAATTGTTGCTCTTTAGTCTCTAAATTAACAATTCTGATGATTTTTCCCTGAATTTCCTGCGATGGGATTTCAACATCGATGTCGTTGAATTCTTTTTTGCTTACCACCGATACTGTACCCCCTTTTTTAATGCGTTTTAAAAAATTTTGTGTTTTTGGTTGGTTGAGTTACCAGGCAAGGTATTCAGGCAGTACTAAAGAATCGTTTACAGAGAGAATCAAAAAAGTAGAAGAGGCTACGGCTATTTCTTCCTTGTTCCAAACGGCAGCGATATGCCGGTTTCCTTTGGCAGAAAAAAGCACATTGCCATCTTGCAGATAATCCTTAGCGGTAACTTTCCCGGGTTCCACATACATATTCCCTGTCGGCTCAATCCTGTTTTCTTGCACATCTTTACCTTGAAGGCAGCGAATACCAGTTCTGTCATTGGTTTTTGCATTCAATCCAAAGCGGATGTCACAAATATTTTGTATCTTCACCTTTTTCATATTGGCTACAGATATAAAAAATTTTTTTGATTGTAGAAAGGATGAAATAGTTTTTTTGATTTGTTTAAAAGTCAAAGTTTGTTATGCATTTTTTAAGGTGGTACCTTATTCAATTAATGAGGTGTTGATTGTAGTGGAGAATATCCATTTTATAAGGAAAGGCACTAGAAGACGCTTGGTCAGTGAGGGAATCTAAACCCGTCAGATCATAAGATTTATTCAGTTTCGCATTACTCAGGAGCTGTTATTTGGTAAGATGTGTTCCTCAACCTTCTTTCCACCAGAATAGCAATAAGGATAAATACGGGTATCGTGAGGATTAGTCTCAGTATGGAAAATTGCAGTCCCAGAAAGCCGATCTCAAAGGTGAGCATGGGAATTTTGGCGGCGCTGAACATGCCCACATAAATGAAAATGTTGCGCAGGCTTGTTCCTTTTTTCCAGAGCAGATGTGCAAAGGGGAAAGCTACATACAACGAACCCGGCTGGATAATAGCAAGCAGGATCATGAGTCCCATACCTTTCATCCCCGAGCCTTTACCTACATGCTTTTCAAT
>CAYNPZ010000453.1:0-2582 GCA_964399175.1 uncultured Bacteroidales bacterium
ATATCTTTAGAAGATATATCTAAAGAGGAAGCTTTGATGCCCACCCTCTCTTATCAAGTAGGCATGAATAGGCGGACGTATCTTGTGGCCAGTCAATACTTTTCGCTGGAAAAACTAAATTTGGAAGAAGAATGGTTAGTCAATGAAGATAAGCCTTCAGATAAAAGCAAATTCTCGATTTTTACCGTTCTAAAGGGTGAGGTATATTTTAAATGGAAAAACAACTCTTTTGTACTTTTTCCTGGCCAAACCGTATTGCTCCCTGCTTCTTTAACTAAAGTTCGCATCGATCCTTCTGAAGATGGAGCTCAGTTACTCAAAAGTTATTATCCCAGTTTAAAGGCGGATGTGATTGAACCCCTCAGGCAAAGAGGATTTACTCATGAGCAAATTAAAGCTTTAGGGGGTCCAGGTAGCAAAAATGATTTAGCGGAACTTTTAAGGGGGACATATGAAAAGCAGTAAGAAAAATAGTAATCCTTCTACCTTCGCAGTAATAATAGGTAATAGGGGTAACTTTCCAGATAATTTAATAAAGAAGGGAAGGAGAAAAGTCTTAGATCAACTCAATAAATTGGGTCATGATTACATTACTCTATCTGAAGAGGAAACAAAAAATGGAGCTGTTGAAAATAGAGAAGATGCAAAAAAGTGTGCTCGCTTGTTTCGAAAGAAGAGTAATATTGATGGTATAATTATATCCTTACCTAATTTTGGTGATGAAAAGTCTATAGCTGAGACCTTAAGGTTGTCAAATTTAGATAAACCTATTCTTGTCCACGGCTTTCCGGATGAATTAGAAAGGATGGATGTGAACACACGGGGAGATGCTTTTTGTGGTAAATTATCAGTATGCAACAATCTCTACCAGTATGGAATCCCATTTACCAATACTTCTTTGCACGTAGAAGAACCAGAGTCTCAAAGCTTTGAGTCAGATATTAGACTGTTTGCCGGTGTTTGTAGGGTGGTAAATGGCTTAAAAAATGCTCGAATAGGTTCCATTGGAGCAAGGGTATCTCCCTTCAACACTGTTAGATATAGTGAAAAAATATTGGAACGAGAAAGCATAACCGTTGAAACGGTGGACCTTTCGGAAATTATTGGACAAGCAAAAGCTTTAGAAAATGAGGCAGTGAGGACATCTAAAGAAGCTCAAAGCATCAGAGATTATCTTGACACTGAAAGCGTTCCCGGAAAAAGCGTGACCAAAATTGCGAAGCTTTTATCCGTAATTAAGGAGTGGATCAGTAAAAATGAGCTTGAGGCAATCGCAGTCCAGTGTTGGTCGGCGATTGAGGAATATTACGGGGTAGCTCCCTGCACAGTTATGAGTATTCTCTCGGAATCATTAACCCCGGCAGCTTGTGAAGTTGACGTTATGGGAGCTTTGTCTATGTATGCATTGGAGCTGGCTTCTGGAGAGCCCTCAGCCCTTATGGATTGGAATAACAATTACGGGAACAGCCCAAATAAAGCTGTAATGTTTCACTGTAGCAATTTTCCGTCTAGTTTCTATGATGATATGGAAATGAGTTACCTAGATGCTTTATCTCAATCAGTGAAAAAGGAATGCACTTATGGATCAATCGAGGGCCACATATCACCAGGCCCAACAACATTTTTTCGTATGTCTACTGACGATACAAAAGGGGGAATTAAGGCATATGTAACGGAGGGTAAGTTTACGGATGATGAAGTTGAAACTTTTGGCGGGTATGGGGTGGTCGAAGTTGAAGGATTACAAGAGTTACTTAACAAAATAGTAAAAAACGGGTTTGAGCACCATACTGCCTCTACGAAGGCCCACGTGGCAGATATAGTAAATGAAGCTGTTTCCAATTATTTGAATTGGAGTATTAGTTACCATCAAAGTGGATAGGTCTTTGGGCAAAAACTATCCCACTATGTCGTTCTATATCTTGATTAATGCCTTGACATATCATTGCGTTATTTAAAGAACAGTGGATAGGAGATGGTGCAGGCGCTTTTTAACAGGAAGAAAATCTTCACCAAAGCCTTTTATCAAATTCACGCAGAATATCCCGTCCTGTGGACAGGGATGAGTGCGTCAGTTTGTAGTTGTTTTGAAATCACAGTGGCTAAGCTATGAATCGGGCGTAATGCCCTACATTGTGTGTTGGGATAGCACGATTCAAGCGTTTTATTTATTATAATAGGGGGGATAAGGTTTGAGCTATGAAGGACGATATAAGACTTTTAGTCGTTCTGATGTTAACACCTATCCGCTTGAAGAGAGGCCAAACAAGGTTAGTTTAGATGATTTTATCCTGTTGGATAAGTGTAAAGAGAAAACTTATAAGGTGGAAAACAAAGAAAAGTTGGAAAAGACAGCAAAAAAAATAGTATCCGCCAGAGAAGCGGACAACCCTGTATTTTGGATGATGGGAGCTCATCCGGTAAAAAATGGACTGTCTCCAATTATTATAGATTGGCTCAAGCGAGGGATAATTACTACATTATCCGGTACAACAGCCACCACCATTCATGATTTTGAATTAGCCCTGATGGGGGAGACTAGTGAGGACGTTCCGGAAGCACTTCCTGAAGGAAAGTTTGGG
>CAYNPZ010000454.1:0-2575 GCA_964399175.1 uncultured Bacteroidales bacterium
CCATGAAAACCTTCATGGAACGCTGGAAAGGAAAGCATCCCACTCCCTACGATTTCTTCTTCACCTTCGAGGATGTGCTCAACCGCGATTTAAGCTGGTTCTGGGGGCCCTGGTTCTTTGATTTCGGCTATCCCGACCTGGCCATTGAAGAAGTGAAGGATACGGAGAACGGGCACCAGATAGCCATTGAGCAACAAGGTAAACTGCCTGTGCCCGTGGATCTGACCGTATGGCTGGATAACGACAGCACGAAGGAAGTAAACGAAAGCCCCGCTATCTGGAAAAACAAGGACCATCATGAGATCACATTTGAAAGTGAACATCAGATCGATTCCATAAAACTGGACCATCAGCAGATCCCTGATGTTTATCCGGAAAATAATGCATACAGGGCAGAGAGATAAAGGATATTAAATTATTTACTGCACATTATAAAAGAAAGGAGTTGAACATGCTACTTTCAACATTTCATTTTTCAAACAAACAGCCATTTAACAATTTTTCCCGGGCAGGACAATTGATGCTGGCCATATTGCTGGCCGGTATTTTCATCAGTCCAATAACGCCTAATAAGGTGAAAGCGCAATCCGACACCTCACGGTGGACGGTGGGACTACAGGCTAAATATAAGTACCCTATAGAAGCCCAAATCTCACCTGATGGTGATCATATTGCCTATGAGGTTATAGAACCATTAATAGATGAGACCACCTCCAAATTCCGCCACCACATCTATGTGACCGACACGGAAGGTACTTCCCAGGTCCAGTATACCCGGGGGAAGCATAACAACTTCCATCCCCGGTGGTCGCCGGATGGCAGGCGAATTGCCTTCATCAGTGACCGGGGTGAAAAACCCCAGGTCTATCTGATCCGCCTGCGGGGAGGCGAAGCCTATCCCATCACGGATGCCAAAACAGGAGTCGACGGATTCCAGTGGAGTCCGGATGGCGAGCGCATCGCCTACCTGATGAAAGATCCCAAGTCAAAGGCAGAGAAAAAGCGCGAAATGGAAAAAAGGGATGTCAACATGGTTGATGAGGAAACCCGTTACAAACACCTTTATACTACAGAAGTGAAGCCAGTGGATGATACCACCCGGAAAGTCCTGCGAATCACAAAGGGCTCCTTCCAGGTAATGCGTTTTGACTGGTCACCAGATGGCAATATCATCGTATTTGCTCACCAAAATAACCCCGGCTTTAATGCCCTCATGAGTCGCGATATATCAACCGTACCCTCTGATAGCGGTAGGGTAAAAAAGCTGGTAGAACAACCAGGGTATGACGGGGATCCCCGTTTTGCTCCCAGCGGAAAAAAAATTGCATTCACCTCCAATGGAGGCAAGCGATTATACCATCATTTACGTGATGTTTATACCATTTCTGATTCTGGAGGAGCGCCTGAGAAAATGTCCCATACACCCGACCGCAGAGCGGAAATCATAGGATGGACGGCTGGAAGCAAAGCTTTGCTGGTATCAGAAACCATAAAAAATTCAATTCATATTCTAACTGTTCCAGCCAATGGAGATCCGGTTCAGAGGGTAACACAAAAACCAGGTGTTTATATAAATTCTTCATACAAAAGTTCATCTGACCAACTGGCTTGTATTTTTATGAACAGCAATACACCCATGGAGGTGGTGGTAAGTAACCGTAAAGACTTTTCCATTAACAAGATCACTCGCTTAAATAAAGATGTTCCAAAGCCCCAAATGGGCAAAACAAAACAGATATCCTGGAAAGGAAAGGGAGGTAAGGAAATTGAGGGCCTCCTGACTTTTCCGGTAGGTTATGAAAAAGGAGATAGAGTACCTCTGATTACTTATGTACATGGAGGCCCTGCAGAAGCCCATTATAGATACTTTACTGGTCCAACTTTTTTTTATATGATTCAAGCATTTGCTCAGAATGGTTACGCGGTACTTCGGCCAAATCCCCGTGGTAGTACCGGTTATGGTAAATCTTTCCGCTCTTTGGTGGTTGAAAATATTGGTCCCGGGCCATTTCAGGATATTATCAGCGGAATAGACAAAACGATAGATATGAAAGTGGCTCATCCTGATAGCCTGGCTATCACCGGTGGTAGCTACGGGGGATACATGACTGCCTATGCGGTTACCCAAACGAACCGATTCAAGGCTGCCAGCATATTTGCTGGATATACCAATTTAATAAGTAAGGTGGGGACCACGGATATTCCTAATTGGAGTACAGGCCAGTGGGGAGGCGAAATATGGAACAATTATGAAACTTATGAAAAACTATCCCCCATATACCATATAGACAATGTCAATACGCCCACCCAGGTACTTCACGGAACAGAAGACAAGAGGGTGCCAACCTCCCAAGGCAGGGAATTCTATAGAGCTTTAAAGCGCCAGGGAATTCATACAGAAATGGTATTATACCCTCGCTCATCTCATGGTATTGGAGAACCTAAATTGTTGATGGACCTAAATCAAAGAATGATCGACTGGTTCGACAAGCACCTGGACCGGGAACGAGGCTCATCAGAGTCCCAATAATTTAATATAATGCTTTCGCATGGTTGGCCGGATTTCGGCTGACCA
>CAYNPZ010000455.1:0-2559 GCA_964399175.1 uncultured Bacteroidales bacterium
CTACTCACTACTTTTCCCGTCTTCTCCTCTTCTCCTTCTATCTTGCCTCGCCCCCTCGCGTTGTCACTCCTTCGCTCTTTCGTACCGTCGTGCTGTCGTTCAATGGTTCCGGAACTAGTATTGGTTTTTTGTTTAAGGTTCAACGTTTAAGGTTTGAGGTTTGAAGTTTGAACACTCACTAATCAGCAATTTTGCTCACTCACTACTCAAAACTCACTACTTTTCCCCTCTTCCCGTTTTCCCGTTCTATCGTGCTGTCGTGCCGTCGTTCAATCACCCAATCATTCAATCATTATTTATTCATCGTCTCCTCCACCTCTTCAACAGTAACAGGCAGGCGCTTACCTATGACGCGGGAGCCATTGTCAGTTACCAGGATATCGTCTTCCAGGCGTACACCGCCAAAGCCCAGGTATTCACGGACTTTGTCATAGTTGATGAACTGTGTGAATTTCTTTTCGCTTTCCCATTTCTCTATGAGCTCGGGGATAAAATAACATCCGGGCTCATTGGTCAGCACGTGGCCGGGCTGCACCCTTTTTCCGAATCTTAATCCGGAAAACCCGAACAAGGTGGGACGCTGGATCTCCTCATCATATCCCACCAGATTCTCGCCAAGGCCTTCCATGTCGTGCACATCCAGACCCATGGGATGGCCCAAGCCATGTGGCATGAACATCGCATGCGCACCGTTCTGAACGGCTTCTTCCACATCGCCTTTCATAATGCCCAGATCATTGAGCCCTCGCACAATGATTCTGGCGGCTTCGGTATGCACATCCAGATAGGGCACACCGGGTTGGGTCATCTCCCGGGCCCGGTTGTTGGCTTCGAGCACGATGTTGTAAATTCCCTTTTTTCTTTCATCAAACTTACCATTGATGGGTATGGTACGCGTAAAATCCGAAGCATAGTGCATGTTGGTCTCTCCGCCGGCGTCGGTGAGCATCATACGACCTTCCTCCAGCATGTTGCCATGATAGTGGTTGTGCAAGGTCTCTCCATGCTGAGTAAGGATCACAGGAAAGGAGATCATGCCGTCATGGGTCCGGGGAATGCCTTCGATTACACCGGAGATCTCCCGCTCATAAATGCCAGGCTTACAAATCTTCATGGCAGTAACATGCATCTGGTGGCCGATGGCGGCAGCTTTTTCCAGCTCTTCTATCTCATACTTATCTTTTATGCTGCGCATATCGATCACGGCCCGGATAAGTTTTTCCGAGACATATTCTTCCGTCTCTGTATGATTTATACCCAGCAGATTGGCAAATTTAATAATGTTGTCGCCCCGGTAAAAAGGAATGACATGAATTTGTTGTCCCATATTTTGCGCTTTTTGAAGGAAATCAGGCAAGTCCTTGTTCGGATGCGCATTTTCCACCCCTACCTCTTGGCTCAGCTCTTTCATGGAGGGCTGGGGCCCCATCCAGATGATGTCTTCCAGTTCAACATCATCACCGAAAATGTATTCCTTGTCGTTGTCTATATCGATGATTCCGGTCAGATCAGGCATATCGAGCCCGAAATAATAGAGGAAGGTACTGTCCTGCCGGAAGAGGTAATCATTTCCGGGATAGTTCATGGGGGTTTCTCCGTTTCCCAAAAGAACGATCAACCCGCTGCCTACTTTTTCCTTCAGCTTTCTGCGGCGGTCTATATAAACATCTTTTTTAAACATAATAGAAATTTTAAGTGGATTAAACTTGCTCTAAAATATAATTATTTGGATAATTTTTATAAACCGGCAACAATTAAGTTCATATACCACTGTATATCATCCTGTCAATATCATATAGGAGGAAAAAATCAAATTATAAGCCCGAAAGTGAGTAAATTAAAAATTATTGATTATTTTCGGGAACCACATATCAATCTAAATCTAAAATCTACACCCTATGAAAAGACTTGTCTTTATCTTTCTGATTGTCCCGTTAATTATGGCATCCTGCAAACAGGAGAAAAAGCAGCGGGAAGTAAACCAATACACCATCGAACAATTCATGGACAATACCAGCATTTTCGGCAGCTCTTTTTCACCGGACGAGGATAAAATACTGTTTACCAGTAATGAATCTGGGATTTACAATGCCTACGAGGTCAATGTGGAAGGGGGAAAACCGAGGCAACTGACCAAACGGGAAGAAACTACCCGCGCTTTGTCTTATTTTCCCAACGATGAACGTATTATCATGATGTCGGATAAAGGTGGCAATGAACTTTATCACATTTATGTAAGGCAGGAAAACGGGGATATCAAAGACATTACCCCGTATGAAAAGGCCAGGTCCTCATTTCTAGGCTGGGCCCACGACCGTGAAAGCTTCTTTTTCTCATCCAACAAACGTGATCCAAGATATATGGATTATTATGAAGTGCCCTTAAGCACCATGGAGCCCGAAAGGATTTACAAGAATACGGAAGGTTATAATCTGGGTACCATATCCGATAACGGTAAGTTAATGGCTTTCTCAAAAACCATTACCCGGACGAATGATGTTGACGTTTGTCTGTTTTATAACATACCGGGCATAAATTGTTGAATGTCCGGTATATTTT
>CAYNPZ010000456.1:0-2555 GCA_964399175.1 uncultured Bacteroidales bacterium
TTCAAAATAACCTGACTATCGTACGAGTCATTTGGAGAATAAAAAAATGCGCATATTTTTGCAGCTATTTTGTTAACCAATTTAAAATTTAGAAACATGGCTTACGTAATTACAGAAGATTGCACAGCATGCGGTGCCTGCATTAACGAATGCCCGGTAGAAGCAATATCAGAGGGCGATATTTACAAAATTGATCCGGATATTTGCACTGATTGCGGGGCTTGTGCAGATGTTTGTCCGGTTGAAGCAATCCATCCGGAATAGTATTAGTGACTGAATCATTCAACATACAAAAAGCCGTCCGGCAAGCCGGACGGTTTTTTTACTTTATAGTAACTTATCTGTAAATTCAACACCCTATTTTTACAGATAAAATTATTGGTTTTCTTTCAAATCATTTTTCAGGTTTTTTATTTATTTAGTACCCAAATTAAAAGCACTTCATAACCAATGGGATTATACCGGGAATTCACCAAATCAGGAAATTATCTCTTTCGCAACAGAAGTTACATACCCATTATTCTGTACCCGTTGGCCACGCTGATCATACTTATGGAAGGGATCCATGTTATCTATCATCCTGATCTTGCCTGGTCCCTGGTGTGCTTGATCATTTCGGTTTCAGGACTGGCAGTTAGAGCACTGGTCATCGGATGGATTCCAAGGGGTACTTCCGGGAGAAACCGAAAAAAACAAGTAGCAAACACCCTCAATACCACCGGAATCTATTCAACAGTGCGTCATCCTTTATATCTGGGTAATTTCCTAATGTGGATGGGCCTGATCATCTATACGGGAAACATCTGGTTTATCATTATCGCCGGCTTGTTGTTCTGGATTTACTATGAAAGGATCATGTTTGCGGAAGAAGATTATTTGCGGAAAAAGTTCGGAGAAGCATTTGAAAACTGGGCCAGTCAAACACCAGCTTTTTTTCCTGATTTCAAAAGATGGAAAAAACCCGAACTGAAATTTTCCGTAAAGAAAGCCACGCGGAGGGAATACAGAGGTTTGTTTGCGGTAATCATCTCTTTCGTTTATCTCAACATTCTCAAAAATCTAACAGTTAAACAGAATTTTACCATTGATAAACACTGGGTCATTTTGCTGGTTGCCGGTGTGATATTTTTCACCACCATTCACATTCTGAATAAAAAAACGAACCTGCTTAAACCCAAGAGCGACAGGGCCAGATCGCAAACGGGTTAATGACGTCCCCGGCATCTTACCTCCATTCACCCTCAAACAGGGAGGTTTACAATCCATTTCAAGATCACAATATCCATGGAGTTGCTTATAAAAAAACGTCATGCGCTTTTATTGCATGACGTTTTTTACCAACAGTCCAATGAACATCCCTTAATCCGGCGCCCTGTTGAATAACTATGAAGTGATCAGGTCTTCCTCGCTGTTGGTGGAGCTATCCGGGGTCGGCATCAGATACTTGTTGAGCTTCGCCGGATCGTCGGCATAGATGATCTTTGCAATATCACTGATGCGCTTCAATGGGTCATACAATATATTCGCCCGTTTGATGCGTTCCTGAGTGAGCTCTGCACGTTCATCCTTGAACTGTTCCTGCCTCTGGTTCGCTTCATGCAATTCCTCAGCCAGCTTAGGCAAAGCATCTATGGTATCCGGGTTCATGCCGCCTTCCACCAGCTGATCCTTGTATTTGGCGGCTGTTTTCGCCAGTGAATCCATGAAAAAGATCATCTTAGGCTGATTGTTCCTTGCACCTTTGATGTCATCCAATCCAAACTCTTTGTGAATGCCCGCATCGCCATCAAAAACATACCGTGCAAAGTAGGCGACGGTTTTGTACCCTTTGTTGCATGCTGCCATTTTCCGGTTCACCTCATTGGTATGTTGAGATAATTCATCAACCATTACCTCATCTTTCTTTACATTCCTGACTTCATCAAGGGCACCCTGGGTTGTGCTGATAAAACCCCGGTCAATTGTGCTGTCAAAGGCTGTAAAGTCATCTATATCCTCATCCAGGGAAACTACAACCTTAGACCCGTGCTCGTGTAATACGGCATCGGACAATGGAGATTTACGATAATTTTTATCCATAATAAAATAATTAAAATGTTATTAATAATAGAGATATATAGGCAGGTTCTATCATGCGCCGGAGGGGATGTTCCATCTCAGTTAATATTCCAGCAAATTTTTGAACCTGTGAATTGCATAAATGAATACAAATCATCTTTGCGATCAAAAGAACAGCTTTAAATGATATTCAAACCTACAGTCGGCTGTTTAAAAAACCAAACGAAGGCATACATCTTATGGGATAAATTTAATTTTCCTGATGATATTCAGCAGATTTTTGCCGACATTCTATTTTTGCTGCCGTGAATCTACAGTTGCTGCTGCCCGTTTAAAAGTGCTGCCCCCGGTTTATAAGTACTGCTACCCAATTAAAAGCACTGGCATAGATTTATAATTGCTGCTGCCAGTTTATAATCGCTGCCACCAATTATCACCTTGTGATAATCTCCGGCAGCGGTTATAAAATCCCGCCAGCAGTTGTAAATTGATGGCAG
>CAYNPZ010000457.1:0-2505 GCA_964399175.1 uncultured Bacteroidales bacterium
TGAAATTTGTTATTTGGTGCTTTATTTACCAGAATTTCTAATTTATAGACGGATTCTAATTAATGTACATTAAAGTATATTAAATTCTAAAATCAGGTTGATGGAAAGAACAAGAAAAATAATACCCATGAACTCTCTAACTTACTTGGAACATATCACTTAAACCTTTTAATATTAAAATCAATGAAAAAAATCCTGCTTGTTATCCTGTTGGGTCTATTTATAGGCCAAACAACAAATGCCCAGAAGAAAATCTGGGATGAAACCGAAGCTGAAAAGGCCGAACGGCTCTCCTGGTGGAGAGAGGCCCGCTTTGGCATGTTCATCCACTGGGGACTTTATGCCCAGGCCGCCCGACACGAATGGGTGAAAAAGCGTGAACGCATTTCAGATGAAGAATACCGTAAATATTTTGAAATTTTCAACCCGGATTTGTTCAACCCGAGAGAATGGGCAAAAAAGGCAAAAGCCGCCGGAATGAAATATGCAGTTATCACCAGCAAACACCATGAAGGGTTTTGCATGTTTGACTCGGAATATACCGATTATGATGTAATGAGTACACCTTATGGCAAGGATATCATTAAGGAATGGGTGGAGGCATTCCGCGCAGAAGGCCTCGGCATTGGTTTTTACTATTCATTAATTGACTGGCACCACCCGGAATACACAATCGACCGGATTCATCCCCAAAGCGCGCAGACAGAGGAAGAATATGAAAAGCTGAACAAAAACCGGGATATGTCTGTCTATCGAGATTACCTGAAGAATCAGGTGCGCGAGATACTTACCAGTTATGGCAAGATTGATATTTTATGGCTTGATTTCTCCTTCCCGGGAAAATTTGGAAAAGACCGCAACGACTGGGGTTCGGTTGAGCTTATGAAGATGGTTCGCCGCCTTCAGCCTGAAATCATTGTGAACGACCGGGCCGACCTGAAAGATTACCAGGGAGGATGGGATTTTACTACCCCCGAACAGTTTAAGGTAGAAAGCTGGCCCGAAATTGACGGGGAAAAGATCCCCTGGGAGACCTGCCAGACCTTCTCCGGATCGTGGGGTTACTACCGTGACGAGCACACCTGGAAAGACAAAAAGCAGCTCTTGGTTTTGCTCATAGAATCGGTGAGCAAAGGAGGCAACCTGTTATTGAATGTGGGTCCAACAGCAAGAGGAACCTTCGATTACAGAGCCCAAAATTCCCTCAGTGAAATGGGAGAATGGATGAAATACAACAGCCGTTCAATCTATGGTTGTACCCAGGCACCTGATAAATTCAAAGCACCTGATAACACACTGCTTACATACAATCCGGAAAAGAACCGGCTGTATATCCATCTGCTGGATTATCCACTAAAAAACTTTTTGCTGGAGGATTACAAAGACAAAATCAAATACGCCCAGTTCCTGCACGATGCATCTGAGCTGCAAATGTCGGAACCCTATGGGCACTGGATAGAACAGGAAACCGGAGAAAACGATGTGAATCTTGTATTGCCGGTGAACAAACCCAATGTAAAAATCCCGGTAATAGAAGTATTCCTGAAGGAATGAAAGATAAAGGAAAGAGCAAATTATATATTAAGAAATCTTAAAAACCATGGTTCTATGTTAAAAGGAATTTCACCGTTAATCAGTCCTGAATTGCTGCAAACACTAGCACGAATGGGGCACGGGGATGAGATTGTCCTTGCCGATGCCCATTTCCCCGGCGAATCAATCAATTCAAGAGTTATCCGGGCCGACGGGCTCAGGATACCCGATCTGTTGGAAGGCATTCTACCGCTTTTCGAACTGGACACCTATGTGGATCATCCCCTGGTTATGATGGCTGCAGCAGAAGGCGACCAACTGGATCCCAAGGTCGAGGAAAGTTATCTGGAACGCATTCACAAGACCAATCCCAATGTGCCACCAATAGAACGTATAGAACGATTTGCCTTTTATGAAAGGGCAAAAAATGCTTTTGCCGTTGTTATGACCGGGGAGACTGTGAAGTACGGGAATATTTTGCTGGTGAAAGGAGTCACTCAATAGTTGGCAGCATTTACGTAATTAAAGATTTCGAATAAATTACAAACTAACAGGAATGTTTTTTATAATTCTGGATTATTTAAAAATGCACCAAATAACAAATAACAAATTACAAATAAATTCCAATGATCAAAATCCCAATGACTAAAACCAATACCCACCGATTCGGAGGTTTTGGTATTTTGAACATTGGATATTGGTGCTTATTTGTTTTTTTAACAAACAAAAAAATCAAATAGTTATAAAATTTTGCCAGACACCAGTATGGAGTTTATATAAAGATTTATTTGTATTCGTTTAATCCTAAAAAAGAAACTATGACAAGCAAGAACAGTAAACCCATTGTACCGAAGGATCTTGTATTACCATTTATCTTAGTAACCACTTGCTTTGCCCTTTGGGGCTTTGCCAACGATCTGACCAATCCGATGGTGAAGGCATTCTCAAAAATTCTGCAGGTCAGCAATTTCC
>CAYNPZ010000458.1:0-2505 GCA_964399175.1 uncultured Bacteroidales bacterium
GAAACGCTCAAACATATTTTCCTGCTGGTCATCAGGTATACCAACCCCTGTGTCCCTGACATAAAACAGCAACTGACCTTCAGGGGTAAGTTCATAGCCAAATTCAATGGTGCCCTCATGGGTAAATTTAATGGCATTGTTTAACAGATTGTCCATGATTTGTCTGAATCGGCTGGGATCGGAATATATATAACTGTTCTGGTTGTCCAGAGATTTATTAAGATTTAATTGCACATGAGTTTTTTCTTTGACTTTAAGTTCATTGTCAGAAACCCTGTACAATTCATTCAAGACATCATTCAGGCAGAACTGCTGAAAATTTAGTTTCAATTGATTGGCTTCAATCTTGGATACATCTACAAGGTCATTGATGATACTTAGCAAATGCTGGGTTCTTGAATGAATGATATCAAGGAATTTTTTCTGTTTATCTTTAGGAAACTCTTTTTCCTTTAACATCTGTGAAAATCCAATGATACCGTTCATAGGAGTACGGATTTCATGACTCATGTTGGCAAGAAAGGCTGATTTCAGGCGGTTACTTTCCTCGGCTTTTTCCTGGGCTTTAATTAGCTCTCTTTCTGCCTGTTTCCTTTGAGTGATGTCCCGGATGATTCCTTGGGTGGCTTTTCCTTCTTTATAGGGAACATAAGTTACAGAAGTTTCCACTTCTAATTCCGTGCCATTTTTTGAAATGGCGGTAAATTCGTATTTATTTTCCAGTTTTTCTGCTTCATGGAGCCGTTTGAGGCGATCTTCAATCATGGATTTGCTTTTGGGAGCCACTAAGTGGTTAAAATCAAAGCCAGGCTGGTTCATTTCTTCCAGCGTATAACCAAACATTTGTTCGAACTTCGTGTTGATGAACTCAAATTTGCGGTTGTATAAAAGGTAGATGGCATCATTGGAATTTTCTACCAGGCTTCGGTATTTGGCTTCGCTCTCTTCCAGTGCTTTTTCCGCCTGTTTTTGTTCGGTGATATCCTCTCCTGAACCAAGGGTACCACTAATATTCCCATATTTATCCTTCAAGATGATACTGTGCCAGGCTATTAACCTTTCCTTTCCATTTTGATCCAAAACAGGATTCTCATAGTACATATGGGAGGACTCGCTCCCTTCTGACATCAACTTTTTAAAAAACTCATAAACTTCATCTTTGACTTGAGGGGGAAGATAGTTGTCAAACCAATTCTTGCCCACAATTGTCTCTTGTTCATATCCAAGAATTTCGCTTCCCTTCTGGTTGATAAGAGTGATCTCTCCCTGGGTATTCATAGCCATTATAATTACCCCGGCTATATCAAGATAATTTTGGGCTTTATTCCGTTCTTCCTGCAATTTTTTTTCCCATTGTTTACGTTCGGAGATGTCCCTGATGATTCCTATAAAACCGATAATCTCTCCCTCCTCGTTTTTAAAATAATATACTCCGGTTTCCCCTGGAAACACCTCACCCGACTTCTTCTTATAATGTACGGTTTTCAGAAAAGATTCTTCTCCATAATGCTCCTCCAGCTCGTTTGCCATTTCCTGAAATTCCTTATCTTTAGCATAGATGAAATTAGTTTTTTGACCTAATATTTCTTTCTTATCGTATCCAAAAAGCTTTATAAATGCCGGGTTGAAATCAATTATATTTCGATTGGTATCAGCTACCAGGATGGCATCATTAATGCTGTTATACAGCAATCTATATTTTTTCTCACTCTTTTGAAGCTCTTTTTCCGCTTTCTTGCGCTTGGTGATATCAGATATGAACCCCTCAAGTATTGCTGTTTCATCTTCACCGGAGAACGTATATAAACCGAGCTCCCAAACCCATTTTACTTTTTTGTTTTTCGTGATTATCCTATACTCTAATTCATAACGCTCCCCTTTTTTGATGGTTTCCTGAACTTTATTCCACACCATATCCCTGTCCTCCTTATGAATAAGATCTGCATAAGCTACAACTCGATCATTGACCAATTCATTGGGTTCATAGCCTGTCAATTCACGGCTTCCTTCACTAACATACAGCATTGTATATTCAAAAACATTCTTACATCGATATACCATGGAGGTGCCCCATTAATGTTTTAAATTCCTGTTCGGATTTCCGAAGTTGTTCCTCTATACGTTTATATTCACTAATATCATGGACATTGGCAAGAATAACGTCTTTTTCAGGGAAGTTTATCCGCCCGAGAGAAACTTGAACAAGAAAAACGCTTTTGTCCTTGGGTCGGAAAGCTTCCCATTCAAACTCAACTTTCTCTCCTTTTAAAGCCCTGTTCCATTTCTCCATAACTGAGTCCATAGACATCCTTGGGCTGGAAACATCGCGGATAGTCATTGATCTGGCTTCCTGCTTAGTCAAACCATACATCTGGCACATCCTGTTATTTACATCATGAATTTTTCCCTCCATATCATGGATGAATATGGCCTCCTTCGTATTATTAAAGATTTTTTTCAATTTAGCTTCTAATCGGCTGCTTTTACGAGCATTTACTATAATTT
>CAYNPZ010000459.1:0-2476 GCA_964399175.1 uncultured Bacteroidales bacterium
ATTGAATGACCATGAATGACAACAGAATTAACCATTGAATATCTATTTTATTCAACTAAGATCTTTAGCTCTCTCAACAATCATTCAATCAAACATTCAAACTATTTAAGTGTTACGCATTCAAATTCAGCACTTCCCGAAGTATAAGCGCCGTGGCGCCTTTGACAGCGGTTTTCCCGGGAATGCTGGTCTGCATGAGCCTGACCGGAACATTGGTATGCACCAGTTGCTCCCGGTCGAAAACTTCCTGTATGCGTGATATGAAGAAATCGCCGGTGCGGGTTACATTTCCACCCAAAATGACAGCCTCAGGGTTGAGAATATTGGTCATGTTGGCAATGGAGATGCCCAGTATTTCAGCAGCTTCCAGGAAAATACCCAGTGCAAAGGAGTCCCCTTCACCTGCAGCTTTAGCCAGCAAACGGGCATCGATACGGTCCGGGTCATAATTGGTGAGCTTGTTGACGATTGATGCAGGGTGGTCTTTAATCCTAGCCCTGGCGGTTTGTTCGATTCCCCTGCCCGAGGCAAAGCACTCCAGGCAGTTGGTTTTTCCGCAGACACAGGTGCGGGTGGTGTAAGATTCGGTGTATATTTTTGTATGTCCGAATTCGCCGGATATACCGTTGAATCCCAGCAGGGGCTTACCGTTGGCTATGATGCCGGCTCCGATGCCATAGCCGAGGTTCACGAACACGAAGTCTTTCATGTCGTGCGCTCCATAGTAGAGCTCACCCAGTGCCATCACCCGGGAAACGTTGTTGACGATCACAGGTACCCCAAACCTATCGGAAATGGGCTTTTTGAGGTCTACGTTCTTCCAGCTGAAATTGGGTGAATATTCGATGATGCTGTTCTTATTGACATATCCCGCCGCTGCAATGCCGATGCCGGCCAGCTTGTCTTCCTCGATGCCCGTTTGCCCTATTAGCTGTTCAATGATAGCGTAGAGTTTCTGAAGGTCCTTGCTGAAATTCTGACTGGCTTCGGTTGGAGTATCGGTTTCATAAAGGGTTTCGGCATTCAGGTTGGAAAGGGTGGCTTTGATGTGGGTCCGTCCCCAGTCCAGGCCAATGATGAGGTTGTTCTCCCCGTTGAACTGAACGATCTTGGGCGGGCGGCCTCCTTTGGATTCGCCGAGGCCTACCTGCTTGACCAGCTTTTCCTTGTGGATCAGATCGTCAACAATGCGTGTAACCGTCGGGGCGGATAACCCCGTTTCCTTAACAATATCCGCCCGGGACATTTCTCCGGCATTGCGGATCAGGTTCAGCACCTTTGCCTTGTTCAGACGGTTGATATAGTTTGTATTGCTGGTTTGGGAATTGAATGGGAAGTGTTTCATCCCTTTATTTTTTTTAACCTGATAAACTATAAATCTCAAATCACAAGCATCCTGCCTTGCCGGCCGGCAGGCAAATAACAAATACCTGCCCCGACGGCAGGCGGGCAATTACCTAAATTCAAAACCTTCCAAAATTTAGGTCTAAAGACTTTAGTATAGGGTGTTTGGATAATTGAAAATTGGTTATTGATATTTATTTGTTATTTGTTATTTGTAATTTGATGCTTTTTTAAAGAGCGTCGTAAGTACTCATATATCAGAAAAATATTTTTCCAACTTCAAGGTATCTCCCATCTGAATGCTCAGCTCTTCCAAATCATGGAACATCCTTTTGATTCTTTCTTGCTGTTCCGGTTTATCTGCCAGATCATTCATTTCTTTTGGATCCTTCCGGATGTTGTACAACCGCAGCTTTTCCGCTTCGGGATAGGCGATCAGCTTGTATTCATCATCCCGTATCATGCGCTGAAGATCACGGTAACCTCCGTAAATGTTATCGTAAGCGCTGGAAGTCATTTCTCCCCGTATGTACGGCAACAGACTGCTGAATTCGACATATTCCGGTTTTCCCATGCCTGCCAGGCTGAGCGTGGTGGGCATGATGTCCTGCAGATAGACGTTCATGTCCAGCTTTTCGTCTTTAGGTATATCCGGGCCGATGACCATCAAAGGAGCCCTGACGCTGTGGTCGTACATGTTTTGTTTGCCCATCAGTCCGTGATGGCCGACAGCCAGCCCGTGGTCGGCAGTAAAAAAGATATAGGTGTTGTCTGCCTTGCCTGATTCTTCCAGTGCCTTCAGTATGCGACCGATCTGCCGGTCCATGTGGGAGATGATTGCATAGTATTCTTGCCGGTGGGTTTTAACCGCGTATTCTGTTCTCGGGAATGGTGCCAGGCGTTCGTCCCTCAGATCTTTACCACTGCCGATCTCTTCCTTGTAGGGATATTCCGGCATAAAATTTTCGGGTACCTTTATATCCTCGCGGGGATACATATCCACGTATTTTTTTGGTGACTGCCTGGGATCATGCGGGGCATTAAAGGCCAGGTACATGAAGAATGGGTCCTCGTCCTTTGAGGCTTGCTGCATGAAATCCCCGGCATCGTCAGCCAGCACTTCGCTCCAGTG
>CAYNPZ010000460.1:0-2476 GCA_964399175.1 uncultured Bacteroidales bacterium
GAAGTATCTACACCTGCATGGTATTTTCTCCACCACAAGAGAATGCCGTCTTTGGGCAAACAGTGTCCTCCAACTCCGATGGTCGGTATCAGGATTCCGCCACTCGGTACGGAATTGGGGTCCCTGCTTGCAGCATCCTCCTGAGCAAGCTTTTTGTTTACCTCATCTCGTACCGCATAAAAATCGATGTCGTTTTTGTCGCAATACCTTACCATCTCTGCTGAGAAGGCAATCCTCACGTCCCTGTAGGCATTTTCCAGTGTTTTGGTTACTTCGGCTGATAAGCTGTTGGTAATATGCAAAGTCCCCCTAGTAACAATGTGTTTATAGATCTCCCGGATCATCCGGGGTGTTTCAGGATGCAATCCGGCCACAAGCTTATCGGATTCGGTCACCCTTTCCACCAGCCGGCCCGGCATAACACGGTTGGGACTGTTTCCCAGAAGAATGTCTTTACCCTCGATGAGCCCGTATTGTTCAAAATGATCCTTAATAACAGTGGCCATGGAGGAAGGGGCAAGTGTGGATTCAAATATGACAAGTGGAATTTTATCAGCAGGTTTTTTTTGCAGGGCTTCAGCCAGGCTGGTCAGGCCACCCAAAAGGGGGCCATAATCCGGTCCAAATCCGTCCTTATCGGTTTGGATGGATACCAAAATGACATCGGCATCAGAAAGACTGTCATAATACCAACTGGCACTTAAGCGTCCCTCTTTGACGCATTTTTCGGTAATTATATCTAGCTCTGGCTCAATGCCGCCGATAACGGATTTTCCCTGGTTGATGGCATCAACCTTCCAGCCGGAATTTCTGGAATTTCGCTGAACCACCAGAACCTTTGCCGGTTTGTCTGTTCCTATACTGATCCGGGCATTGGCTAAAAGCGATGCCATGGGCATTCCAACAATACCTGGGCCAATAACCCCGATTTTTCTAACTTTCCAATCAAATGTTTTGTTGGTATTTAACTTGATTTGCATGATGCGTTTGAGTTGAACTGTTATCAATAAAGGTTTGGAACCATAATTCAAGGTTGAGCATCCCCCATAGCTGACGTCCAAAGGGTCGCTCATTGGAAATGATATCTTCCAGCTCTTCTGTTTTAAATATACCACGTTCCCTGCTCTTTTGTGAGAGTAATGTATCTGCTATGAATTCTTTGGCTTCATTTTTTGCCCAAAGATGAAGCGGCACAGGGAATCCCATCTTATCATTTCTTTGCCGTATAGAATCAGGTAAATAATCTCCCACGGATTTGAGCAGGCTATGTTTCATTTTTCCTCCCTTGAATTTCATGGCAGGAGGCATTTTTGCAATCAGGTCAACGATCCGCCTGTCCAATAAGGGGACTCTTGATTCAATGGAGACAGCCATGCTCATCCTGTCTTCCACATGTAACAGGGCCGGTAAGCTTCCAAACATATCGAAATTTGTCATCTTATTATAATAAGAAAGCGTATTGGGATCGTTGAATAATGTTTTGAAGCGTTTGAAGATTTCTTCACGGGAATAATCCGTAAAGAATTCCGGGGTAAAATACCTGGTATTGCCGTTCATCCTATCAATTAAGTGAAAGTATCTTCTGTCCATGGGTTCAAAAACCTCATTGCTCCAGAATTTTTTTAGCATGGGCTGATATTTTTCTAAACTTCGTAAGTTGGGGAGAATGGACTGTAAAGAAACGATATGTTCTCCCTCATCGGTATTTCCGTTAATGGCTCCCTTTAGGGCTTGTTCCAGGTAAGCCACTAAGTATCGTGCATATCCACCAAATATTTCGTCTCCGCCTTGTCCACCCAATACAACTTTCACATTCTCCGAAGCCAGTTGGGAAACCATATATTGGGGGAACAATCCCGGTCCGGCAACCGGTTCATCCATATGATAAATAAGTTTAGGCATGAGATCGATAAAATCCTGAGCAGTTGGGTAGATCACATGTGATTCGGCGTTGTTTTTAGCAACTACATCCTCAACGTATTCCAATTCACTGAATTCTGATCCTTCGTTGAAAGCACCTGAAAAAACGGGCAAACTCCTGTTGAGAATTTGGCTGGCAATACCCGTAACCAGGCTCGAATCTATACCGCCACTGAGATAAGCTCCCAGGTTCACATCGCTTCGAAGCTGGATCCGTACGGAATCCTCAATCAGATTTCGCAAGTGGTGAACGAAATATTCCTCGGTATGAAATTTGTCTACACTGAAATTGGGTGCCCAATATTTGACGGTACGATGTGAAAAGGTATTCAGGTTAATGACCATATAACTACCGGGAACAAATTTCTTGATATTTTTAAACAGGGTTTCTTCCCCCAATACAAACTGAAAGGTCAGATAATCAGAAAGTGCCTCCCGGTTGACTTCCGCTTCAACCTCCTCATGTTGGAGAATGGCTTTGATTTCAGAAGCAAAGATCCATTTGTTGTTATTGATATAATAATACAAAGGCTTGATTCCAAAATGATCACGAACA
>CAYNPZ010000461.1:0-2465 GCA_964399175.1 uncultured Bacteroidales bacterium
CCTGATTAGCGGAGCTTTATAAACAAGAGCCAAAAGGTATGATAAGTTCTGATTGACGAAAGGTAACTTATTATCAGTTTATGCGTAAGATAAGGCGATGTTGATTTAAATCATCGCCTTTTTTATTTCATAATAAGAACAATATGTTTTAAATTTATATACATTTGGGATGTTTTTTAAAGGAATTTTATGTGCGGAAGGTATAAACATACAGTTTTTGCAGCAGTAACTCTGGCTTTCATTGTATGTTTTCAGCCCGAATCTTTTTCTTCGGCAGATAGCGGAGTAATGGTCAATGAATCTGCCGGGGAGGAGGAACAGGATGAAGATGGATTTAATCCCGGCCGGATGATCATGGATCATGTGGTGGATCATTATAGCTGGCACATTGTAACCATAGGTGATACAGAAGTAAACCTTCCTTTGCCGGTTATATTATACAGTGAGGACCGGGGTTTTTTTTGCTTTTGGTCCAGCCACTTTAATCACGGAAATGAAACCTATAAACAGTTCAGAATTGCACAGGAAGGAGTCAATAAGGGCAAAATTGTTGAACTTGATCAACAGGGTAATGTTAAGGAAGATTTGCCCCTTGATTTTTCTATAACCAAAACCGTTGCAGCCGTATTTGTAAGTATATTCATTTTGCTGGGCATATTCCTGCCTGTTGCAAGACGTTATAAGAGACAACCCAATCAACCGCCGAAAGGGATGCAATCACTTCTGGAACCTCTGATTCTTTTTGTGCGGGATGAAATTGCCCGACCCAGCATTGGTGATAAACACTATGAAAAGTTTACCCCTTTTCTGTTATCCGTTTTCTTTTTTATCCTATTGAACAATCTTTTGGGTTTAATTCCTATTTTTCCTGCCGGCGCCAATACCACTGGAAATATAACCGTTACCATGGCGCTTGCCCTGTTTACCTTTATCGGGATTCTCATTACAGGCAACAGACATTACTGGCGGGAAATCTTCAATCCACCGGACGTACCCTGGTGGCTGAAAATTCCATTCCCTTTGGTGCCTATAATTGAATTCGTAGGGATTTTCATCAGGCCTTTTACGCTAATGGTTCGTCTTTTTGCCAATATTTCGGCAGGGCACATTGTCATGCTTGGATTTTTCAGCCTGATATTCATTTTTGGCAATATGCAACCCTTGGTGGGTTACGGAGTATCCGTATTCTCCGTTTTGTTTACAGTATTTCTGACATTGTTGGAACTTCTGGTTGCCTTTATACAGGCATATGTTTTTACAATATTGTCAGCATTATATTTTGGATTGGCTTTGGGAGAAATCGAATGATTTCTCATTTATTGATAAATTAAATTGTGAAATTATGGTTACATTAATGGTACTTTTACAAACTTCTGTAGGTCTTGGCCTGGCAGAATTGGGAGCAGGAATTGGTGCAGGACTTGCCGCAATTGGTGCCGGTATTGGAATCGGCAAAATCGGGGGACTAGCTATGGAAGCTATCGCCCGACAACCAGAGGCTGTAGGCGATATTCGCTCCAACATGATTGTAGCTGCGGCTTTGATCGAAGGTGTGGCATTTTTTGCCATTGTCGTCTGTTTTTTGATTGTATTTGTCGGCTAAAATTACAGAATGCTTTACAGCCCAGGCAGTTGGCCTGGCTGTAAAGCTTGTTGGGGTTGTGTAACTGCACAAAATTTTAATGCTATGGAACTGATAAGACCTGATTTCGGATTGCTTTTCTGGATGCTCATTTCTTTTGGAATTGTTCTTTTTATCCTTAGGATTTTTGCCTGGAGGCCAATTCTGAATGCTCTTAAGGAAAGGGAGCGAACCATACAGGAAAGACTCGACGTAGCCAGAAAGGCCAAAAAGGAGCTGGCTGAAATTGAATTCGGCAATGAACGCATCATTGCCCTGGCCAAAACCGAACGGGCCAATATGCTGAAGGAAGCCCAGGAGAAGAAAGACAGGATTATTGAACAGGCTAAAGCGGATGCCCGAAAGGAAGCCGATAAAATACTGGAACAAACCAATAAGCGTATAGAGGAACGAAAGAAGGAAGCCGAAGAAGATATCAAAAATCAAATAGCAACGCTTTCCGTACAAATCGCAGAAAAGGTATTGAAGGAAAGGTTGTCTGATGATCAAAGACAAAGAGAGTATATCAATTCTTTGGTTAATGAAATAACTATCAATTGATGATAATCAATTAGTTATTTCACTTTATTATATGAGATTTACCTGGAGAAATTAATGCGCAATATTTAACATATGTATCAGAGCCTGATAACACTGCGATATGCCAAGGCACTATATCTGGAGGCGGAGGAGAAAAATTTGCTGCAGGAGGTGTTGGGCGACGTCCGGCTGATCAGACAGACATTTGCAGAGAATGCCGAGCTGGACGAGGTCATTCATTATCCTTTTATTTACCCCTCCAAAAAGGAAAAAATATTGGATGATCTGTTTGGAAACAGAGTTC
>CAYNPZ010000462.1:0-2460 GCA_964399175.1 uncultured Bacteroidales bacterium
GAGAAGTCATAAGAGGCGAGGCCAGTGAGTTAAAGGTGGCGTTGTTTTCGGGTACACCCACTTTGGTTTGGTTTTCACTCAAAACCTCATTCTTAACCGGTATTTCACCGGTAGGATAATTCATCTCAAAGGCAGTCTTTAAAAACCGGTAAAGCCGTTCTCGGTTGTCCTTGTCATAATTATGGGTACCCGGATCAACATTTTCATAGAATTGAAAATTTTCCTTCTTATTGTATAAACCATAAAAAGGAATAATTGGAGAATAAATGCCAGGTCTGCTACGATAAGCTTTAAAGCAGCAATCATCGAATTTATTGTTGATCAATAGCGCCGGTCTTGGTGCCAAAAGAGCGGTAAGGTGCCTATAATCTGCATAGCGGCACATATCAGAGGGAACCTGCTCCAGGTCTCCCACATCACTGTTATAAGCAAGACGCTGCAACATTCCACTATATCCGGCCACAGGAATGGAGGTGGTGACGCGCTCATCCAATGCGCTAATAACGATTGTTTGCCATCCCCCTCCTGACAGGCCCGTTACTGCAACCCGATCCGGGTCCGCATGTTCTTGCTGGAGAAGCAGATCCAGACCTTTTTTAAGGGTCAGATAAAATACGGATACACCGCTCACACCGCAAAGGTCAAGATAGGCCAGGTTATTGTGATTTCTCAGTCCCGGAAGGTATAATTCACCGTGGCCAACCCAGTCTATGTTAAGGGCTATCATGCCTCTTTTAACCAGATTAATACAGCGGATCTGCTTATAATCCACTGCCTTGCCCTCTGAGCCCACATGGCCGTTCGTGTTAAGCACCACCGGGACTTTGCCGCTCAGATTCTTCGGAACATAAAGCAAAGCAGGAACAGAAAGGGAAGGCACGCATTCATAGCGCAGCTTGTGAATGATATAATCCTCCCTGTCAATCCTGTCAACCCATTCCACATTTAAGGATTTATCCATCCAGGCCTCAGGAACATTTTTCAGAAACACTTGTGAGAGCAATTCGTCTCTTAATCTCGAGGCTTCTTTCTCCCATTTTTCCAGGGAGGAAGGCAGGTGAAGCCAGGGAATCTGCATTCCTATGAAATCCATGTAATGGTTGTGGATCCTTCTTTTTGAACAAATCGGCTCATTCAGAAAATTCTGCGCCTGATCATCGGAAATCAGGGAAGAAGCCTCCTGAGCCATTGATGGGTTTACCAATCCACTCCCAACAAATAAAAATATAAGGAATGGTATTACCAGCTTTTTAAAATCAGGTTCCTTGATCATAATTGTTTTTTCTTTAGTAAAAATAATAGTTATTCTATCCTTCGATCAGTACCATTCAATTTAGAACTTGATTTTTTACTGCTCTCCCCGGTTTTGAGGTAATCCGGCACATCGCTTCCATCCAGCCGGCGTACCAGCTTTAGTCCGTTCAGAATCCACTTTGAGTACTCAATGTTCTCATAATCAATGTTATAAAGTTCTGTGATGCTTTGATTCTTGCCCATCGTGCGAAGTACTGTCGAACGGGTAGCCCTGGTCAAATCCAATGTCGCAGTTACCAGGCGCTGTTCAAATACCCTGGCCTCATCCAGAACAACGCCCGAGGGATTAACTATTTTTGAATTTCCATGGGAACAATTGTGGCGGCGAATATCATCCGGGTCAGCCGGTGAATTGCTCATAACAGAATAAACCCTGTTTTCCGTGGCCCTAGCAATTTGCATGGAGCGGTAACCCAGCAATTTATGCTCAGCAGTGATACCACTCTCGTTATTGGCAATAAACACGATCCTGGCACCGGCAGCTACGCCCAGTCTGGCAAGTGCAGGATAACGGAGATCGTGGCAAACAATAACAGTGGATTCTACCCCGGCCACCTGAAAAATCACCGGACCTCTGCCTGCCTTGTAAAAGGGCTCTCCTGCACGCCAGGCCTTTAAATATCGGCCAAGCACTTTTCCTTCCTCATTAATGACCAGTACATAATTGGAGTACCCGTCCCGGCTTTTTCCACTGCTGCCGATAAGAACAGCAATGTGGAGTTTTTTCGCAAGATCCTGGATGGTTTGTTCACCTTCCCGGACTTTCCTGAAATCAATCTGTCCGATATGTTCTTTGTCCGGATATCCCGTAAGACAGCCCTCATGAAACAGTATAATTTCACAACCACACGAATCGGCTTTACGAATGGATCGGGTGATTTTTTGCAGGTTATTCCCAATATTATAATCGGTTAGTATTTGGGCCGCAGCAACCTTGACCGTTTCTTTCCCCTCAATAGATTCAGAAGGGGATTCACACTTCCCATCATTCTTGTCATTATCAGCCAATAATGGCCATTCAGCTATTGTCATCAATAGCAATACTGCACTTGTCATAATCAGTTTTCTCATAAAGGTATTCTGAAATTTATTTAACAGCTTATTGATTTTTCTCTGCTTTGCGAGCTTTACTACTACTTTAATTTA
>CAYNPZ010000463.1:0-2457 GCA_964399175.1 uncultured Bacteroidales bacterium
CGGGTGGATCGGGACGAGGGGTCGCGGTGTCGGCGGTGTAACTGGCCGCGTGGGTGATCCGGATTCCGATACGACGGCCTCGGAAACTCGCTCGCTGGTCGAAGGGAGCGGTTGGCGCGCGCTGTCGCGGCTCTTGGGCCGCGACAGCACCGCGCGAGGGACGAGCGAACGGTCCGAGGCCGACCCAAGGGAAGCCTCGGACAGGCCGAGCGGCGGCGCCGCGAGGCAGTGAGCGAGTCGGTTGGGGAGGACCGATGCCAATGGCTGCGGACCTGTCTCAACCGACGATGTTGTGGTCAGTGAACCCGCGCAGCTCAGCGTCAGTACCTATACATCACAGGATGTCTCCTGCTATGGAGGCAGTGACGGCAGCATTGTCATCGCGGGTGAAGGGGGAACAGGTACCCTTAGCTACACCCTTCAGCCGGAGGGAACCACCAACAGCACCGGCGAGTTTACAGATCTGGCTTCCGGAAGCTATACGGTGGAGGTGACCGATGAGAACGGTTGCGGACCGGTATCACAGGATTTCAACCTGACTCAGCCGGACGAGATTGTAATTGACGAAAGCAGCATAACAGTTACCGATGCGAGCGAACCGGGTGCCGAAGACGGCAGCATCTCACTGAATGCATCAGGCGGAACTGCGCCCCTGACCTATATACTCAATCCCGACAGCCTTATGGTCAATGAAACGGGTGAGTTTGACGGTCTGAGCACTGGAAAATACCTGGTGCAGGTGACCGATGCGAACCAATGCGGGCCGAAATCCACCGACAGCCTGGAGGTAGCTGCTACCGGAACGGGCTTGAACGAACTGACAGGGAAATATGATCTGAAGCTGTACCCCAATCCTATGAAGGACAATTTCAAACTGGAGATGGACCTGAGCAGCCGCTCGGATGTTCGGCTGCAATTCATCAATGTCATCGGGCATACGGTTGAGGAGCAGAAATATTCCCGTGTGAACGGAACTCTGAAAAAAACCATTGACGTATCTTCTATGGATGCGGGCATGTATTTTATTCGGTTTTACATCGGGGAAGAATACCGCGGCAACAAAACCATCATGATCGAGAAATAGGTACAGGATATACGTGTTTAACAAAGGAAGAAGCTGTCCAAAAGTTAAGGAATATTTTCTTTTTGGACAGCCTTTTTTTATTTTTGGTCTCGCAAAAACCTTAAAAAGCAACCATTATGAATGTACTGGTAGTCGGATCAGGAGGAAGGGAACATACACTGGCCTGGAAGATAGCTCAAAGCCCGCATCTGACCAATCTCTATGTTGCTCCGGGTAATGGCGGCACATGGGAGATGGGTGAGAATATCAATGTAAAGGGCACCGATTTTAACGGCATAAGGGAAATTGTGCTGGACAAGAAAGTCGATATGGTGGTTGTGGGTCCGGAAGAACCGCTGGTCAGGGGTCTGGATGATTTTTTCAGGGAAGATCCCGAGCTCGGGGAAGTACCAGTCATAGGGCCCGGCAGGGAAGGCGCCCGTCTTGAGGGAAGCAAGGAGTTTGCCCATCGGTTTATGGAAAAGTATAAGATTCCCACATCCGGTTACAAGAGTTTTTCTGAAGGCCAGTATGATGAGGCGGTGAACTATCTGGACGGTCTGAATCCGCCATATGTGATAAAAGCGGATGGTCTGGCCGCCGGCAAGGGGGTAGTGATCTGCCAGACCCTCAGTGAGGCCAGGGAAACCCTCGAAGCATTCTTTGGTGGCAAGTTTGGTGAAGCCAGCAAGAAAGTGGTAGCTGAAGAGTTCCTGGAAGGCAGGGAACTTTCTGCCTTTGTTTTGACTGACGGGGAAAACTATAAGATGTTTCCCACGGCGAAAGACTATAAAAGGGTAGGTGAACAGGATACCGGCCCGAATACAGGAGGCATGGCCTCCCTTTCACCGGCGATTTATGCCGATGAATCGTTCATCCAAAAGATCGAAGATAAGGTGGTCAAGCCCACCATTGCGGGATTAAATAAAGAGCATATACCCTATAAGGGATTCCTTTACTTCGGCCTGATGAAAGTGGGAGAGGAACCTTATGTGCTGGAGTACAATATCCGCATGGGAGATCCCGAAGCGCAGGTAGTGATTCCGCGGATGAAAAGCGATCTGCTGGAAGCTTTTATTGCTTTAAGCAACAACAAGCTACATGATTACACCCTGGAAATCGACGATTCGGTATCTGCAGCCGTAATTCTTGCTTCTGAAGGGTATCCCGGTGATTATGAGAAGGGCAAGGAGATTTCCATATCCGTGCCCCTGGAAGATGTACACCTGTTCCACGCGGGTACCAAATATGATGAAGGCAAACTGGTTACAGCCGGCGGACGGGTGATGGCAGTCGCTGCACTGGCCCCGGACTTCGAAAAGGCCCTTGGTTCCATCTATGACAACATTGATAAGGTCAATTTTGAGGGCAAATATTTCCGCGGAGATATTGGG
>CAYNPZ010000464.1:0-2455 GCA_964399175.1 uncultured Bacteroidales bacterium
ATATTCGGCAAAGCGCCGGCAGTACCCCAGTTATTTTTTAATTCAGCCAACTCCTTTTCTTTTTGAATGGTAATGATGCCGTAATTATTTTCCAGAGCTGTGTTTACGGCATCTTCCAGCGACAAAGCCTGCTTTTCCTGTGCAGAAGTGCTTAGGGTTGTAATCGTAAACAATACAATAAGAAGTTTTTTCATAATTTCAGTCTTTCTATTTTATATTTCAGGCAAAATAAGCTACAGCCTGATTGTAACCAGGCTGAGCGATTCCGCTTATTCACCCGACTCTTCTTTTCTGATATCTTCCTCCAGTTGGCGGTCAATTTCATGATTAATAACGGCAACTTCCACCGATTCCGGTGTGATATCCTTTTTCCCAAACAATTTTTTGGTTTGTACCAGCAATTGATTCGAAACCAATATTTGAACCGGTAATGTAAGCAGGATAAAAAAGCCGCCAAACAGGATGCCGTAGGCTACAGAGATAGCCATTGGACTAAGAAAGCGGGCTTCCGGGCTGCTTTCCAGGATGAGCGGCATGAGCCCGGCGGTAGTGGTCAGGGTAGTCAGCAAAATGGGACGAAATCTGGATCTGGCGGCTTCCACCGCAGCCTGAAATACCTTATGTCCTTCTATCAGCAATTGATTATACCGGGAGACAAAAATTACAGAATCGTTTATAATAACCCCGGTAAGCCCTACCATGCCAAATACGCTGAACATGCAAAGGGATTCATTATGGATGGAATGCCCCCAAATGGCTCCCAGAACACCAAGCGGAATGGACAATAAGACCATCATACCCTGCCGGAAGGATTTAAAGAAGATAATGATAATGAGTACAATAATGAGTAATGCCATCCCGAAATACTTCACCAGGCTTTGTCTCTGATCCTGAGTATCCTTTTTTTGTCCCATGTGCATATAGGTGATACCGGGGTATTTGTCCATAATACCGGGCAGTATGTTATTTTCCACTTCATTGATTATTGGGGTTACCGAGGCCCTCGGGTCTTTCATGTAGGCATCCACACGGATCACCCGCCTCCCGTTGTAGCCGTTTATCTTACTGAGGGACCTGCCCATGGACAAATCCGCCACGGTTGAAAGGGGATAGTTTCCTTTCGGAGTATTTATCAGCATATCCTCCATTTGACCTATGGTTTCTCTGTTTTTTTCCGGATATCTCACATAAAACCATATTTCATCCTTTCCATCCTGTATTCTTTGCGCCAGAGCGCCGTAATAAGCGCTCCTGACCTGCTGCATTAATGAAGACTGAGTCAGGCCCAGGGTATAGGCTTTCGGCTTTAAACCGATCCTGATCTCCTGGCTTCCCAACTGACTGTTATCCGTGATATTATAAAGGGCATCCAGCCCGGAAAGACCTTCTCGCAGTTCTCTTTTGGCTTTCTCTAAATCATTCATATCATATCCCAGCAGTCCAATGGATACGGGAGCTCCAAAGCGTTGGGCACGCCCACTGGAAGTGCCCATTGCAAACTTGTAGGCTTCAGGTATTTGTCCGATTTTTTTATTCAGCGCGTTTTGGATGGTCTTATCCGTAACGTTTGATCCCTCCGGTGGATTTAAGAAAACCCGCATCACGCCGGCATGGGTCCCGGTTTCTACGTTATTAAATGCATTCCCCAAATTGATCTGGGTGGTTTTTACAAAAGGCTTATCCCGGTCATGCTTTTCCATCAGTTCCCGGTTCACTTCATAGAGTTTTTCTTCAACCCACAACAATTTTTCTTTGGTGAGTTCTTTGTTCGTACCGGGTTTCAGCGCCAGGTCAATATTGAACATTTCCGAAGGGCTTGGCGGGAAAAAAGTAAATGGAATGTGGCCACCGATCACCAGTCCTCCGGTGAGGATCATCAAACTGGTTACTACGATCAACATGAGCCCTTTTGCTTTCAATATACCTCTCAAAGCAGGCATATACAATTGATCTCTCAACAAAAAGAGGATCCGGTTTGGGATCTGGCCCAATTTACTGCTCTTTTTTGCTTCTTTTAATACCCTGGGGTTTCCAACGTGAGCGGGTAGCACAAATATGCCTTCCACCAGGGAGAATATCAGACAGACAATAGCAACAAAGCCCATAGCATATAGCATCTCCATACCCTCGATGAAAAACAAAGGAATAAAGGCTATTACAGTAGTCAGTATCGAGGTAAAAACAGGGGGAAGCACTTCCTTGGTTCCGTCAATGGCTGCCAGGCGGGGTGATTTACCTTTGGTAAAGTGGGTGAAGATGTTTTCCCCGATGACTATGCCGTCATCCACAAGGATACCGACAATCAGGATCATGCCTACCAGTGAAAGCTTATCTATCGTAATTCCATAGAGCGAGCCTACAATAAACATTCCGAGAAAGGATGCAGGAATGCCCCAGGCCACCCACAGGGAAAGCCTGAAATTCAATAGGAGCGTTAAAAGTATAACTACCAGCA
>CAYNPZ010000465.1:0-2446 GCA_964399175.1 uncultured Bacteroidales bacterium
CCAAATTAGATGAACCATTCACAGCTTCCTTTTCAAACCCATCCATGTAGTATGGCCTGACATCAATCAGGTGCATTCCGGCCCTTCGTGCAGCCCGAAAGCCCAGATCGGCATCTTCAAATACCAGGCAATCTTTCGGGTCAACATCCAATTCTTCTGCACATTTCAGGAAGGTATCGGGTGCCGGCTTATGATGAACCACATCATCCGAGCCCACCAGAATATCAATTTTACTCCAAACGCCAACAGACTTGAGTATTTTCGTCGCGACACTTCTGAATCCACCGGTTCCGGCGGCTATGGGTAAACGCCCTGAATATTCTTCCAGTATTTTTACAACCGGAGTAATGGGTTTAACCCGATCAAGGTTCTCCAGAAAAGCCTCCTCTTTTTCATGAGCAATCTTGTCGGGATCCAGCTGCAAGCCATTTTTGTCATTGATAATCTCTACAATTTCCTGACCTGACCTGCCAGCATAACTTTCCAGATCTTCCCGCGTATATTGAAACCCATACTTATTTCCCAGTAATTCCCAGGTTTCCAAATGCAAAGGCATGCTGTCGGCCAGGGTCCCGTCCACATCAAAAATCAGTGCTTTAATGTTCTCTCCAATCTTAATCTCCATATTGCGAAATTTTGACGCAAAAATATAATTTTCCCGGAATTCCGCTTTACCCTAATCTTTAAATATTCATTAAATATCAATAAACCTGAAAAAAACAGAGTACAAAACTGATCACTAGCAGTCAATATAAAATTCAATATTTTAAGCAAATCTCATTGAATCCCGCTTACATTTTTTATCTTTAATCCCTCAAAAGCCGATGAATTACATTTATTTCTTTTTAAAATTACTATGAAACAATATGGTTTTATATGGATGGTATTGCTTTTTTTGCCTCTTATAAAAATAGATGCCAAAGACAACTGGGAGCTCATTAAAGATGAAAGCGGAATAGAGATCTATTCCAAATCCGGGAACAATGTAGAATATATAGAAATCAAGGGCGTCAGCGAGGTGAAAAGCAATCTGGAAGCGTTGGTTGCTCTGATGCAAGATGTAACTGGCTTCAAGCACTGGATGCATGCTGCAAAGGAGACTTCTCTAATCAGTAAAAAAAATGATTATCATTTTTCCTACTACATGCATTCCGACATCCCGTGGCCGGCAAAAGACAGGGATGTAGTGCTCAACCTTAAGATATTCAGGAACTCAAAAAACGGAAGCATCTATACAAAAACCAGAAATATTACCGGGGTGATCCCTGAAAAAAATAACATACAAAGGATCGCTTCGGTGAAATCATCCTGGAAATTTATTCCGCTGGGAGAAGACAAAATAAAAATCATCTTTAAAACCAGGATAAAACCTGCCATTCAGCTTCCCGACTGGCTTGCGGACAAAATTTACCAACTGGGACCTTACCATACCATAAAAAATATGAAAGAAAGGGTCCAAAAAAAGCAATATCAATCGGCACGTATTAAGTTATCCGGAATCCAAACACAAAATACATTGTAAACCAACTAAAAATCAAAAAATCATGACACAGCAAAACAAAGTTACATATAAAATCAACGCCATTGAGACACTGGATCTTGAGATAAAGCATCCGAAACAGCAAAACATCGATTTCAATACATTTCATTTCGATCTCAAGCTGCAACACAGGATCAACGCGGAGAAAAAGCTGGTGTTTGTGATCACCAACATCACCATTATGGACAAAGAAAAAAACAACCAGGTGGGTTACCTGGAAACCAGTTGTATCTTTGAAGTGGAAAATTTCAATGATTATCTGAGCTCAGACAGCGAAAGCAATGTTAAATTCCCCGATACGTTTATCAATGAGGTCAACTCCATGGCCATTTCAACGACTCGTGGAATCATGTTCTCCGAATTCAAAGGTACATTCCTGCACAAAGCAGTATTGCCCGTATTCAAGACCGAACAGCTCCAAACGAATCAACAGGAAAATGAGAGCTAGCAAAATTTAAATGATCATGCTTCTATTACAAGCACCAAAAACAAATTCCAAATGGTATTTTGTTTGTTTTCTGGTGCTTGTATTTTATTTTTCATTGTCTGAAAAATTATTGCCACAATAAAGGAGCTCGAATTTTTCAGAATCTATCAACTGGTCTCAGGAGGCTACAAACCAAAATCATCCTGAATCTGTTCCAGCGATTTGCCCTTGGTTTCAGGGAAAAACTTATATACCACAATAAACTGAACTATCATGATTACCGTAAATAACAGGAAGGCATAACCTGTTGAGGTAGTATTACCAATTTGTGCAAATATTGGAAATATCCAGGATACAATGGCAGCGCCTGTCCAGTGGGTAAAACTTCCCAGCGCCTGGCCTTTAGCCCGTACCCGGTTCGGAAAGATCTCAGAGATATACACCCAGATTACCGTACCCTGGGAAAGGGCAAAAAAGGC
>CAYNPZ010000466.1:0-2445 GCA_964399175.1 uncultured Bacteroidales bacterium
AAAAATACCGGGGGTTGTGATCAATTATATTTATTATCTTTATTTTCTGTTTTATTCTGGATTATTCATAAAAAAAGGGATTAAAACTCCTCCAAATGTGGATTAAAATAACATTCAACCATACCCTGAACCATAAAATTATATACCTATGAAAAAGTCTGTTTTGTTTTTTGTTTTTGTTGTAAGCGGAATCATGCTTTTTGCACAATCCGCTGATGAAACCCTTTTACTGAGAAGCCCCTCTGTAAGTGAAACCATGATTTCATTTGCCTATGCAGGGGATATCTGGACCGCCGACAAAGAAGGCGATCATGTTCAAAGGCTCACCGTTCACAAGGGAGTGGAGAGCAGACCCATGTTTTCCCCGAACGGAGAATGGATTGCCTTTTCAGGCGCCTACGAAGGAAACACCGATATTTATGTTGTGCCTGCCGAAGGCGGTATGCCTCAAAGACTGACCCATCATCCTTCACAAGACATTATAAGAGGATGGAACGGAAATAATGAGATCATATTTGCTTCTTCCCGGGAATCACACAGCGGCAGGTATATGAAACTTTTTACAATACAAAGGGAAGGCAGCATGCCTCAGTCCATGCCTATGCCGGAGGCCCATCAGGGCAAAATTTCTCCGAATGGAAAATTTACTGCCTACATCAAAAATCCTGATCCGGGTGAAACGATGGCATTTAAACATTACCGCGGAGGATTTACCCCGGAGATATGGATATTCAATAATGAAACCTACGAAATTGAAGAAATACCGGATGCCGGGGCCAACAACTCCAACCCGGTGTGGGCCGGCAACGACCGGATCTATTTCCTCTCCGACCGGAACGGATACAACAATATATTCAGATACAGCAGGAAAACCGGAGAAGTGACCCAGGTTACAACATTTGAAGAATATCCGGTCAAAAGCCTCTATTCCAACGGGGAAACCCTGGCTTTTGAACAGGAAGGAAGAGTCCATCTTTACGATATATCCGGCAAAGAAGTCCAAACCCTGCATATACCCGTCCATCCGGATATACCTTACAAGCGGCCCCACTATGTGGAAGGCAAAGATTATATCCGGGATTTTTCCATATCACCATCAGGCGTGAGAGCCCTGATGGGTGTGAGGGGAGATATTTTCACCATACCCACCGAAAAAGGGGACATAAGAAACATCACCGAGACTCCCGGCGTTCATGACCGGTTCCCGGCCTGGTCGCCCGACGGGGAAAAGATTGCCTGGTTCTCCGATGCAGGAGGAGAATATCAGTTAATGATCACCGATCAGAAAGGACAAACGGAACCCACGACCGTCTCTTTTGAGGATCCCTCTTTCTATCACGGACCTTACTGGTCACCTGACAGTAAGAAGCTTACTTTTTACGACAAGCACCTGAACCTGTATTACATGAACATGGAGGATAATGAGCCGGTCAAGATTGATCAGGACATTTATGCCAATCCCATGCCTAAGTTCACCCCCGATTGGTCACCAGACAGCAAATGGATTACCTACACCCGGCGGCTGGAAAATCAACTCAGCGCGGTGTTTGTATACAACGTGGAAACAGGTGAGAAAACAAGGATAACCGACGGCATGAGCGAAGCCACCTATCCCACTTTCGGGGCAGAAGGCAAACACCTGTTCTTTACCGCAAGTACCGATTTTGGACCCAACGTAAGCTGGCTGGACATGACCAACTATCCGCACAGGGTAACCAGCAGCCTGTATGCAGTAGTTTTGGAAGAAGGAAAAGAATCGCCCTTTGCACCGGAAAGCGATGAAGAACCAACGGATAATAAAAAAGAAGAAGATGACGAAAAGAATGAAGAAGAGCCGGGGATTGAGGTAAATATTGATTTCGAAGACCTGGATCAGCGAATCGTATCGCTGCCGGTGCCCACCAGAACCTATTCAAAACTTGAAGGCGGTGTGAAAGGCAAATTGCTCTACAGGGAAGATGTTCCCGACAAGCCGGGATATACCCTCCATGCATTCGATATGGAAGAAGAAAAAGAACAGGTGTATCTGGAAGGTATCCGGGATTATGAGATAAACGCCGATGGCAATAAGATGATCTATGCCACACTGGGTGGTGATTATGCAGTTACCGGTGCTACCACCAAACCGGAACCGGGTAAAGGCACATTGAATTTGTCCGAACTTAAAGTTAAGGTGAATCCCGAAGAGGAATGGGAGCAGATGTTCGATGAACTTTGGAGGATCGAAAGAGACTATTTCTATGTGGAAAACATGCACGGGGCCGATTGGAAAGCCGTAAAGCAGAAATATAAAAAGTTCCTTCCCCATGTGGGACACAGGGAAGACCTGAACTATCTTTTCTCAGAAATGATGGGCGAAATGGTTGTAGGTCATAACTATGTTGGCGGAGGCGACATGCCCCATGAGGAAAGCGTTCAGACCGGTCTGTTGGGTGCCGATTACGA
>CAYNPZ010000467.1:0-2441 GCA_964399175.1 uncultured Bacteroidales bacterium
GTTCTAATCTTCTTTATTTGTGAAATTCGTGGACCCTTTTTTTCCTGTTATTCGTGCAATTCGTGGTCAGTGAGTAATGGGTAATGCTTTTTCCAGCCGTGGTTTGTTTTTTCCAAGGGTATTATCTTTTCCCAGAAGAAAATCATCTGCGATTGCTTGCAATTTTTTCTTTAAATGTTCAATGTCTGGTGTTTCATTCTGATTTTTTTCTGATAATACTGATATAATCCTGGAAAGAAGGATCATTGTTAACAAAGAAGTCCAGGTCATTGCTATATCGATGATTTATGTAGAATCGCCCCAAAGCAGTTCCACCGGTTAAGTAAAAAGGCAGATCCAGGGTTTCAAACCATTGTAAAAATCTATTCTGAAGATTATACAACCTGGTGTAACCTGCGCCGGATGAATTCATATTTTTTTCTTAAGGAATGCACTCTAAGCCTCTGGACCAAATCAGGAGTAAGTAGTTTTTTTATCTCATAAGGGAAAAACAGTTGTAGTATAGTAAACCATGAATAGGTTTCAAGCATTTTATGAAACAGATCCTTTTTGGTATAATGCCCTGCATATTTTTTCTTTCCTTTCAATACTGCCTGTATTTCCTCAGCCGATATCCCATAATCCCAGCTTAACTGCTGAAGCAACTTATTTCTTTGTTGCAATTCTTTATCATTCTTTGTGTCTTTTTCCATCCTTTTCAGCCTTGAAATTTTGCAGTTAATTTCTTGGTAATTATTAAAAAAAAAGAAAAATGTATATAATATAACGAGAAGTCACTTAATAAATTATAATACGTGTGATTACTGAGTCCTTAACTCTAACTTTTCAGGTATACAGAAAAGGGGTTTTTAATTTTCCTTGAAGGTGATGTCCATTACCAATATTTTGGAGCCTTCTATTTTTTGTCCACGAATTTCACTAATAATGTTGTCCACGGATCCGTCGGGGGCCGGACAAGTTTTCACTGTTACACTAATTAAGAAATTTTACGAATGTGTTTGTCCACGGATTGCACGGATTATCACGAATTTTTACTAATTAATATTTTTGGGTGTTTGGTGATTTTCTGATGTATGCCAGTAACGTAACAATTGCTTGTGTGGTCATTATTCTTTATTCGTATAATTTGTGGACTTATTGTCTTATTATTTTTTTAAAATTCCGGGTACACGATATTATTATGATATAGCATTCTGACAATGATTGAATACCTTTTCTGCCATATCGTAAATTTCCTCTGCATCTTTTTGTGTGGGCAATCCTGAGGGTAATAATCCCATATCCACAGGATATCTGGTTTCTATATAAATATTATCTAATGTATCAAGTATTGATGTATCTAAATTTACCAGGTGATGCACTTTTTTGTACAATTCCGTTACACTATGAATTTTAGGGACAGATATATCTAACTCTTCCATAAGTGCTTTCAATATTTTTTCAACAGCCTGCTGGGAATGAAATAAACTTATATTGGAAAGGTATGGAGTTTCTTTCAGTTTTTTCGCTGCTTCCAAATCTCTTTTGGCAAATTCTATCCAGCTTTTTGTGCTTGCTTTCACCTTTTTAATTTCTTAATGTTAGAAGCGAAGTTCTATACCCTTTTCTTTGATTTCTTTTATAAAAGAATTGTTTATTTTTAGCAATTGCTTCCATTCATCTTTAGTATACAATAACAAATCGACAGAACGATCACTTATGTTACGCAATTTTTTTGATATGGCTGATTTGGCATTGATTCTGTTTCGGAAAGTTTTATAACTTCCTGTTTTATTTTCAATTACAATAAGGTCAATATCACTGTCATTTTTATAATTTCCATAAGCATAAGAGCCAAAAAGGATGACTTTATACAGGTCATGATTTTTCAGACATTCCCTGATTTTTTTCAAACAGGAAAAGTTTTTCTGTTCTTTGATTTTTAGAACCTGCATCTAAACAGTGCTTTATTTATTAAAAAACCACAGAAATTATATAGTTATTGTGACAATTAAGCTGTTTTATTAAAATAATTGGTGTTTTATTTGTGTTCCATGAATTTCTTACAATCGTGCGTCCATTTTATCTTTCGGTAAAGCCCCTTTTATATCGTAAACTACTGTAGCGCCGTCTTTGCTGTACTGGTTCAATGCAAGTTCTTCAAATTCCCTGTGCGCAACTGCTTCTACAATGGCATCATACTTAACAAGGTCTTCTTTGTCTTTGATCAGATCAATTCCATATTCGGCTTTTACTTCTTCAAAGTCTGCCCACGGATCATAGACTTCTACCTCACAATTATAAGACCAAAATTCTCCTATTACATCGATAACTCGGGAATTGCGGATATCCGGGCAATTTTCCTTAAAGGTAATGCCCATTACCAATATTTTGGAGCCTTCTATTTTTTGTCCACGAATTTCACTAATAATGTTGTCCACGGATCCGTCAGGGGCCGGACA
>CAYNPZ010000468.1:0-2441 GCA_964399175.1 uncultured Bacteroidales bacterium
ATTCATGGGATAAAAATACGAACTTTGAAAATACATGTCAAATTTTTTTGGGTTGAATTTCAATTTTTTTTGTTGTAAATTACGGGATTTTTCAGGCAGCCTTAAATCTCCGCAAAAGCTTATGGGGTAAAGGATAGAAGCAGATTTGCTATTGATTGTTTTTCTGTGGTTTGAATCAATCCCCGGCAAACCCTGACTTGAAAAACATTGCCTGTGAATGTCCTTATATCTCTCCCGCCTGCTGCGGGCAGGCCTGCCCGCAGCAGGCGGGTATACGGTTTTACAATATTTTTTTGAACCACATAGTACATAGGACACATAGAAAAAAAACATAGCACGTACAGCTAACGGGAAACCTTATTTTCATTTCCCCAAACTTAGTAGCCGTGAGTCCCCCCACATTCAATGACCTTATTACCGTTAGAGGACAAAATAAGGCAATAAGGTTGAAGGGATTGGAGGCTGGCTACTAAGCTTTAAGATAGGGAAAATAAGTTTTTAAATTGGGGGGAACCATTCCAGTTGTATTGAAACCGGTAATTTCTGCAGCTATTGATAAAGATACTTCTTCATCCCGGTATAAGAAATGAATATATTCAAGGCAGTTTCATTTATTCATCCTGTTGGAATAACCGGCGGGTGAATTTTGCTTTTTCTCATTCCAATAATAGAGAAACTCAGGAGAAAAATCTGCTCCGTTTTCCCATTCTATGGTAAAAGCATTCAGTTTAAAATTTTTGAAATAGGACCTATCTTTCAATGGTTCAAAAATTTCTCCCCACAGTTCATCTTTAAGATCCACAACTTTCTTTTTTCCGTCGTTAAACAAAAACTCGATTTTATATCCTTCTATATATTTGGCATCTAATACCTTAATCAACTCCATGCTACTATTATTTTAAAGGTTCAATGTTATTTAAGGGTTTTCTCTGTTCCATCAGTTTCCAGTTCATTAACAATTCATCCTTATGAAGATCCATCCATTCGTATATTAATCTTAATGCCCTTCTGGGTAAAGTACCGTGCACTATTTCATCCCGAATATCTATAACGGCTTCATAGTCCTGATATTTCACATGAAAAGGTGGTGGATTGTGCTCATTATAGAACATATAAATAACTATCCCATAGAATCTGGAGATTTCCGGCATTAATTAATTATATTTCTGCTAATTTATTAAAAGAACCTAATTTACCTTGTTGTAACGTAAAAAATAATGCAAATGTTATCTTAGTAGCCCTGGAATTCCTCTTATTCAATTTAATAAACTTCTAAATAATCCAACATCCCTGATCAATTCACCTTAGAAATTAATTACCCGGATTTACTTTTGATCTCAAGGGATGTGAAATATGTAATTTTTGTTATTTGAGAGAGACGAATGCAATAAAGTTTGAGGGTTTGACAGGAACCCGGAAGGCCACATCCGGGTTTGGATGGTTACCCAAAGGTATAAGGAGGTGAGATGGGATGAAATTGCCGTAACCAAAAAAGGCGGCCGCTTTAGCAATGCCGTTTACACGGGCTACAAAAATGCCCGCATTTACCTTTACGGATACAATTACGACAGGCTGCATCATTACGCCCAAAGACTGAAAGAGAATGTCAGCGGGCACGAGCGGGTCAAAGACCCGGAGATCACCGGTGGAAGCAGGCGACGGTCATCGGTCACCCGCCACAAGGTGGTGGTAGACCTGAACCGCGAGTACCTGGCCCGGATGGACTTCCCTCCCCGGCAGATCTACCGGTCGCTGAAAAGGAAGACGCACCAGCCTGAAAACATAGGCAGCTTTTTCATCGGTGGCCAGCGGCAGCAGTTGAACCTGGAGTCCTCTACCAGTCAGTTCGACCGGTGGGACCTGAGCAACATGCCTTTGGACAGCGGGAGGAAGATGACCAGGCTGAATATGGCCGGTCAGGTGAATCGCAAAAAAACAGGCACCGATATCTACAAGAACAACCAGGAGTATCAGTTGGCGGTGGCTTTCGACTTCGTTGGTCCGAACCCTCTAAAGAAAAAAGTGATGGAACGGTTCGTGCAGGAGGCCAACGTCGGTCTGCCATTAGGATACCGGGCGGAACAGGCCTCCTATTCCTACTGGAGAGAAGAAGGCAGCAAAGCCTGGATGCTCGGGCTGATCATACTGATCATCTTTTTCATCTGCTCGATCCTGTTCGAATCGCTGCGCCAGCCGTTTGTGATCCTTTCGCTGGTGCCCGTCTCCTTCATGGGCGTGTTCCTGACCTTTTACCTGTTCAACATCAACTTCGATCAGGGCGGGTTCGCATCGTTCATCCTGCTGGCAGGCATCACGGTGAACGCAGGCCTTTACATCATCAACGAGTACAACAATGTATCGCAGCTGGGAGGAAGCCACCTCAGGCGATACCTGAAGGCCTTCAACCACAAGATCATCCCGATCCTGCTGACCATCTCCTC
>CAYNPZ010000469.1:0-2440 GCA_964399175.1 uncultured Bacteroidales bacterium
CATATTGCCTTTCGATCTATTCAGTCCCATCACTATCTGTTTTTTGATTTCTCTTTTTGTTCATCATTTTTCTGCCGTTGGGCCCCATAGGTTTTCCGATCAACCAATTGAAACCCGGAATACACGGTACATACTTAGTTTCTTCCTTTTTGTCTTGCTTGTGATCTTTCATATCTCTCTGATTTTAAAATGGCTCTTCTTCACTGTCAAAATCAAAATTGTCCGGGATGGCCTTGCTCTTATTGTCCTCTGCCATTTTGGAATATTCTGCATTCTCCCAACTTGAGGCTGCTTGTGTAAAATGAAGTATCTCCGGTTCAAAATGCAACAATAAGCTGCCAGTATCTCCATGCCTGAACTTCTCAACCAATGCCTGAGTAATGTTTTCTGTGCTTCTGCCATCCTGAAACTCCTCGATACCATATTTTTCTGGTCGGTGCAGAAACATAACCACATCTGCATCCTGCTCAATAGAACCCGACTCCCTCAAGTCAGACAGCTTAGGTTTTTTATCTCCATTCCTTCTCTCGATCTCTCTGTTCAATTGTGATAAGGCTACCAATGGAATCCCGGTTTCCTTCTGAATGATCTTAAGTTCCCTGGACATTTCTCCAACTTCATCATTCCGGGTCCGGTTTGATCCTGTCATAACCGGAGTCAAAAGCTGTAAATAATCAACAAAGGCAATCTGAATGTTATATCTCTGCTTCAGCATGTAAACCTGACTCCTTAACTGCATGGTATTGAGCTTCGCTGAAGCGTTAATATAGAGTGGTGCATTGGCAATTTCACTCGCTGCAGTTTCAACCCTGTTCAATTCTTCATCTGTCAACTTCCCATCCCTGATTTTCTCAGCAGGAATATGGGTGTTTTGCGAGATCAGCCACATCACCAATTGCTTTGTTTCCATTTCCAGTTCCCATATACCTACCGGAATCCCCTGATGTACTGCCATATTGTTTGCCATCTGAGCAATAAAGGATGTTTTTCCCATTCCCGGGCGTGCGGCAAGGATGTTTAATCCCATCGGAATCCCACCGCCAAAATGATTGTCTATATGGGAAATTTTCGTAGGCACCACAAAATCATCCTCCAACTCCTGACCAGCCGCCTTAGCAAATATCCGGTCAACGGTTTTATCCACTTCATCCTTTACATGAACCGCCTGATTTACCGTAAAGGTGTCCAAATCCATCAATTCCTTGATGTGATTATTTTTCAACTCCTCAAAATCCTTTGAAATATCATATAAGTCGTTCACAAACCGGGAGCCGTTCTGTATAAGATGTCTTTTAAGATGAGTTTCATAAACAACATAAGCTGCATATTCCAGTTTACTTGCAGTCCCAAGATCCTGGATTAACTTTGTGACAAATACAGGCCCTCCAATCTCCTCAAGATGCCCGTTTTTTCTCAGTTGATCCGTTACTGTTATTATATCTGTCTGCACCGCTTCATCTACAAGCTGATAAATTGCCGCAAATATCCTTTGATGGGCTTCCTTGTAAAAATGCTCCGGTTGCAGGATGTTAATTGCATCATACACCCTGTCTGGCTCAAGCATGACAGAACCTAAGACCAATTCTTCATGCTCAATGCTTTTCGGTAATAATTTTTCTTCAATTGCTTCCATATTAATAACTGGCTCTTATTGTTTTAGGATTGTCACTCGATTTTAGCTCCTTTTCATAATCTTCTAATTTCTTTTTCCAGTTGGCCGAGTCCCAACCTCCATCCATGTATTCCTCCGAATTGTGTCCGATGAATGAATTGAAGTTATGCTTCTTTTCACCTGTCAAGTCTTTGTATTTCCTATAATACCGGAATTGCTCCACAAACCAACCAATAAATTCCTTTTCAATAAGTTTGCTGACAAACATTTTTATTTCCCTCCATTTCGCAACCTGCACGCCTTCATTGTTGATTTCATCAAATCCAAAGTAATTCATCAATGTATCTATCAACTCCTTTTCTTTCGCTTCCGAATATGGTTTTGTCGCATGCGACTTTTCAGATGTCTCATTCGATTCTTGATTTTTCCCCGGATACTTTGTTTCCTGTTCAAACTTCTCGATACTTCTTTTCCTTCTCTGCCGATTCCGGTCACTTTTTCGTTTGGATGTAGAATATTCAAAATTCTTCTGAACCTCCTTGGTTGTATATCCACCATCCTTCTCAATCAATAAATCACATTCATCTTTAAGATACCTGACAAATTCGGTCAATTCATCCGGTTGCATGTCTATTTCAGAAGCAACATCCATTTTGGCCATCTTAGAATCCAATTTCAAAATACAATTTTCCCGCTCTCCTATAATGGAATTGAGCGCCCAAAACCGGCCTTCTCCTGCCCAACCATATTTCACCCTTAGCATTTTAAATTTTCGGTTCCTGTAAGCCGAGCATTCATGTCTGAAATATTGTATATTGTTTCGCATAT
>CAYNPZ010000470.1:0-2416 GCA_964399175.1 uncultured Bacteroidales bacterium
CTCCTTTTAACATGAGCGATGAATTGGGATTGGCAACGGGATCAGGAGACGACAGATCTTTTTTCTTATGCTGGGCGCTCAGACTGGAACCAAAGATCAACAAAAAGATACCGGTCAAAATAATTGTTCTATTATATAGAAACTTCTTGAATAAAGAGATTTTGCTATTTTCCATTTGATATGTCATTAAATGAAGATTTCATACCTCAAAATTCTGGTTTCTCTTTTAGCCACTCCAAATTAAACCGGTAATGCAGCCTGCTGGAAATAAGATGAATTACCCCATCCGGTGATTGTGTAGCCGCCATATAGCCCCGGGGCTCGGCATGGGTTGCATCGGTTTTAAATTTCCCCGTATGAGCTCCTCCATCATATTTTCCTTTCCCGGACGTTATCAGCTTACGTACAGGCCAGGTCTTTCCTTCATCATAGGAAAGAGCAGCATATAAACCGTATCCGCGGAAAGTCTCACCATTTTGTGCAGTAAATTCCATGCCCTGGTCGTTGTTATGGGGACCGGTAAATGAAGCAAAAAGGAGAGGACCTTCATCGAGACGCATCAGCACCAACCGCTGACCGCTGGATATGGGAGAAAACGGACTGGCGGAATAGGTCCAGGATTCACCCATATCATCAGAAATGCTCATGGGCATATGCCCATTGATGTTATCGCCCCGGCCAAGGGCCATTAGTCGTCCGTCTTCCAACTCCACCACACCGGCGTGAATACCTGCAATCCAACCGCCGGTTTCTCCTGCTTTAAAGGTAGGTTTGGGAGCATCAGCACCGGGATCATACCAGGTTTTGCCACCATCTTTGCTTATATGAATAGCGGTTCCTCCGCTGCCGCTGGTAACTGCATCGCAGGGTACCACAATAGATCCATCGGAAGTCTTAAAAACTCCGGCTATAGGCATATTCCGCAGACCGTGCTCTCTGTTGATCCAGTGTGGTTTCGAGCATGTGGCTCCATTATCCTCACTTGTTCGCATGATCAGGGCAAGCCTGCCCCAGCCATAGCTCACACCAATACCCTGGAAATGGACGATCTTATCATTGGTCTGGTCCCACCAAATGGAAGTGGCATGCATGTTCCGGTCAGGGCTCTTATAGAAAAGCGAAGGTTTATCCCATTCCTCTGATCCTTTTCTGAAACGTGCAGCAGCCACTGCCAGCTCACGTCCCTGCTCTTCAATGGTTGTGTACCAGGTAGCAAACAGGTCGCCATTGGGCAGTGGGGTTATATCCGGACAATGGTTAAGTTCGGAATATAGCGGCCCATTGGAACCCGGCGGCATTTTCTGAAAAACTATGGGGCCCTTAAACCAGGGCTTATCCATGTTAATTTCTTCTTCCCATGAGGCTTCCGATTGACTAACATTTTCTGCCCATCTTCTTGTTTCCTTCCGTTTTAGCGGTTCCGAATCCGGCATTTCCGCCTGAACAACCCTGAAGCCCACCAGGCAATTCTTGTCTTCGGGAAGCATTCCCAACCTGTTCGCACTGCGTAAGAAGTGAACTTCCGTGTTATGACTGCCTCCCCTGGTCACTTTAAACCTGCCATGCTCATAGCCTACCGGGTCTGTTTGTGAGCCACTGCGATAAGGACCGTACCAGCCCAGGCACCATTCTTCCACAAGCCCGTGCATATTTTGTACACCCCAGGTGTTCGCAGGAACTTTTCCTACTTCCAGGGAAACCGGCTGAGGATACCATTCATCCTCCTGGTTAAGAAAGTAAGCTTCCGGTAAACTTTCACCCGTATTAAACCGTGTTGATGTGCCTGCGCGGCATGCATACTCCCACTCTGCCTCCGTGGGCAGCCGATAAGGTTTGCCTTCCTTTTTACTCAGCCATGCGGTGAAAGCCTTTGCTTCCTGCCAACTTACAAATACAACCGCATCATCATCGTTCTTTGATATATTCCGCTTTCCCCTTAAAGCTTTATGATCCGGGTCAAATTGCTCATATTGCGCATTAGTAACCGGTGTAGTGCTTATATAAAACGGTTCGGATATGGTCACACGGTGAACCGGTTTTTCATCATATTCACCCTTTTCAGAACCCATTTCAAAAGTACCGGGCGGAATACGAAGCAAATCCATTCCAAGAGAATTGGTTTTATGATCCTTTCGATGAACTGATGAGGATCGGAAAGGTACTTTCCGATCAACCTGCTTAGCCTGATTATTGGTTTTCACAGAACCGGAGGTAAGAACAATCAGACCGGGTAATATAATTCCAAGTAAAAAGAGTAACCTGAAACCTGACAATCTTCTCATATCACAACGTGTTTTAAAGTTTAAAAAAATTAATTCATCGGTTATCGTTCGGTAAGTTCGTGCCATATTTCAAGCATTTGGGCACATTCATCCCGGTTAGAGGGAAAAACAAGCGGCCTTAAAATACAGCGTGC
>CAYNPZ010000471.1:0-2407 GCA_964399175.1 uncultured Bacteroidales bacterium
TTTCATTCAGGAAAAACTGGGATACACTATTGTCTGTCTTTTAATAAATTTTGGTAAAATTTGGGATATTGGCGTTTTGATAGTGTAATATTTATTTTTATCTTCATTTCCCATTTCAGCGTCATTTTAAACATGAAAATGCTATATGAATAAAAAGTTCCATAAAATATTGGCAGGAGATACTTTAATATTGAAATTTCAAAGCTTATACAAATCGTTCTTCCATACAGTATTTCTTCTTTTTGTTTTGTCCACGGTTTTTCTTACGGTGATGCCCTCACACGCTTCTTCACCTGAGGATGATTTTGGTGTGTTCATGTGGGTGGGAGCACAACAGCTTATGGATAAAGATCCTGAAGTGCTTGAAAATATGCTCCTGTTTTCCCGTCGCAACAACATCATTCCCTATTCATCTGGGATGCATGAACCTCAAAGACTGGAATCCTTTCTGAAAACTTGCAAAAAGCTGGATATCCCAAGAACCTGGATAGAGATCGGTCCCGGGAAAGAACACACGGTCAAAGCCTTTGTAGAGGATCCTTCGGCTCGTAAGCCCATTCTCGACCGGTTCAGGAAGCTGGCCAAGATTTATAAGACATATTATCCCAGCTTCGCCCGTATCACGCTCTTTGATGAAGCACCATTGGGCGCATTCGGCACCAAAGATGAGAATGGCGGTGGTTATACTCATCAGCTCAAGCGGTTTAAGGAATACGGACCTCAGGCATACGCTTTTTTGCAGGAGGCCATTAAGGGAGAAATGCCCAATGCTGAAGTCGGCATATTTCTGCACCATCCTCACAATGCCTCTGGAAAGATGGCGGGAAAATATTCGCTGATCGGTGAATTTATGAGAAAATGTGAAGATGCCGGACAGGTACCCGACTTTATATTCTCTGATGTTTACAGGGGATATTTTAACAGGGGTTATGGGAATGAGCCCACCGATGGATATATTACCGATGTGGTTGACCATACAGTGGAAGTTGGGGAGAAGTATGGCATTGAGGCCTACCAACTGGGCCAGATGCACACCATCAAACTGGGTTATACCCCCAGCCGCTATCAGATCGACCGGAATATTGAGGCCATGCTGAAAGGGAAGCCGGATGGCATTGGCTGGTACTGGCCCAATTATGCATCCACGAATTATGAAAGGCAAACCGGCGACGGCATCGGAAAACCCACAGGATATGATGTTTCTTTCGATCCTTTTGTACCCAATGCCTGGGGAAAGATTGGTCCGGCCGGATCGGTTTACGGTACCTCCAAGGACCGTTTTGTCTATTCCTATCTGAGAATGTTGGAAAGACGGGGAACTATTGATGCTGATAGCCATTTTGATCTCTGGCTTTACGGCTATGATTTCGACCATGCCGAACATACCCTTTATCTTAAAACCAACGCAGAGCATGGAAGTCAATGGGAGATGATCGGGCATTTCAATCCCCAGCAGGACAAAGATGCCTATGAAGAAGGCGCCAGGGAACAATACATCTATTCTTATAACGATGAATGGCATGCGGTGGCTTTCCATGCGCTTTCAAGGGATAAATTTCTCAATGAGGGAGAAGGCTCACATCAGGAACTTGAATTGAAGATGGAGTCCTCCGGAGAAAGCGACGGATCTGAATTTAGTGCCGCTTATATCATGCCTCACAGAGAAACCCGGAATTATGTGACGCTTAAGGAAATCACCCGGTTTATAGAGGATCATCCGCGGTGGGTGAGGATAAACAGCATATCAGCCTATGTACGTCCCATGTCGCTTAAACTGAAACAGGATGCTCCTGTTGAGATCCAAATAAAATAAACAACCTATGATGAAGGGATTAAAATATGCGATTTTAGTCTTGCTTTCAGGCTTCCTTTTTGCTTTTCCCGGATGCAGGCAGCAATCCCTGCAAAATGCGGATATCCCGGAAGGAAATTTTTGGAAGGAGCAAGGCATTGAAAAAGTGCTGGATGCATGGACCGAACATGCTACCGACACTGCAAAAGGGGCTTTTTATACTTATCTGGACCGGAAATGGCAGACGTATAATGGGACTGATAAATATCCCGGAATGATATCCCGCCATGTATTCAGCTATTCTGTCGGATATATGCTCACAGGCAACCGGCAATACCTGGAAAAAGCGTCTGAGCTGGCAGATTATCTGATTCAACATGCCTGGGACAGGAAATACGGCGGATGGTATGATGCCCTTGATGAGACAGGCCAGGTAAAAGATTCCACAAAAGATGGTTTTTACCACACCTATGCCATCACCGGACTGGCCATGTATTATATGGTAACTCACGATGTGCAAATACTGGATTTCATTGAGCGGTCGCACGAGATCATGATGCGGGAAGCCTGTGACACTCCATTATTTTATGGACTCTTACGACAGGGAAGACGAAC
>CAYNPZ010000472.1:0-2403 GCA_964399175.1 uncultured Bacteroidales bacterium
CTGGCGGAAAGCCATTGTGAAATCGCACCGGTTGAAATTTACCCGGCCTTTGCTTCAAAAGATATCGCAAACAGAAGCGGTAGCCATGAGCTCCTTTATTATAAACATCACCATTGGGCGGTAGGCCCCGCTGAATCACTGACTTTTATCCTGAAAGATTACCTGAACCAGGCTTCTCTCTTCCAAAGGACCTCTAAAAGATTCAGGAGGATCAACCCTGATTTCAGACTGGAAACTACCGTTTACCAACTTGAGGTGGTGCAGGAACAGGAAGGTTTTTTTGCCCATTTGGCACTGGGATTTAAACTGTTCAGCAACCCGGAAGGAAGCCAGCTTCTAAGTCATAGGGCTGACCGTATGGAAAAGCTTCAGGAAAACGATTTGAATTTGTTTGCAGAATCCATTGGCTTGCTTTTTTTTGAAGAATTGAACCGGTTCTCCGAAAAGATTATGAATCGGATGCCGGGTATTCAACCATCAGTTGATTGATTCAAATGTTAACTAATCGGCCCCACAGCATTTGAAAAGTAATAAAGACATATCATCTGTTTATTTTGAGATTACGGGAAATGTTCTTGTGATTAAAAATTCTCTGACAATCTCCAACACAGAGCATTTTTTACAGGAGATATCAAAAACACTGGAACATTTTAATCATGAACGGCTCGAAATCAATCTTGATCTCCTGGAAGATCTTGACAGCATCGGTGTAGCCGCACTAAATTACGTGAAGGAAAAAATGAGCGGCCGGGAGATTGGGGTGACCTATACCGGAGGGAAAGAACATGTCCGCAAGAAACTGAAAATTTTTTCTCTGGATGAAAATTTCCAGCCCAAAAGAAAAAAGAGCGTTTCATTTTTTGAAAAACTCGGTGAGGGTTATGAACGGATCATGCAGGAATATATTCATAATTTCATAATCCTGATGGCAGATATCATATATTGGAGTGTTTCCGATATTTTCAAACGGAAAAAGCAACGCCGCGGAGAATTTTACAATCAGGCCGTATTAATCGGTGTGAATGCCATCTGGATTGTGGGTGCGCTGTCCTTTATCATTGGTCTGGTTATGGCGCTTCAGTCATCCGCACAGCTCCGCAACTTTGGCGCCAACATATATATTGTGGACCTTACGGTGATCGCCATGATGAGCGAGATGGGTCCTTTGATAACGGCCATTATTGTTGCCGGTAGAAGCGGATCTTCCATTGCAGCGGAAATTGCAACCATGAAAGTTACTTCAGAACTGGATGCCCTGCAGACAATGGGACTTCAACCCGTCCGGTTCACAGTCATTCCCAAGATGCATGGAAGTCTCGTTACAATGCCTTTTCTCACAATTCTCGCAAATATTACGGGAATACTGGGAGGTATGCTCATCGCATTTGTATACCTGGATATCACGCCCCAGGTTTTTATCAACCGTATGACAGAATCACTATATAACCGCGATATTATGATTGGTATATTCAAAAGCCTCGTATTCGCCTTTATTATTGTTTTGACCGGGAGCTTTTTCGGTCTTCAGGTGAAAGAAGGGGCTGAAGGGGTTGGAAAAGTTACCACAAAGGCTGTAGTGGTATCCATTTCACTGGTTATGGTAGCCGACAGCATCATGGGGTTATTTTTCTATTAAAACAGAATGATGGCGCAAAAGAAAATCATTGAAGTAAATGCACTGTCCAAGTTCCTGGGAGATCAGGAAATTTTGACCGATGTCTCCTTCGATGCATATGAAAGAGATATTACCGTTATTCTTGGAGGTAGTGGTGCGGGCAAATCCGTTCTTTTAAAGCATCTGCTGGGGCTTTATATAGGAGAGGTCGGAACCGTTCATATTTTGGATACAAACATTGCAGAACTGGAGGAGGATGAGCTGAATAATCTCTACATCAAAATGGGCGTTTTCTTTCAGAATGGAGGACTCTTAAATTCTTTGAACGTGGGTGAAAATGTAGCCCTTCCTTTGGAACAGCATACCGATCTGAATGATGAACTGATAAAACGCATTGTATTGACCAAGCTTCATCTGGTCAATTTAACGGATGCCTATTATCTGTACCCCTCCCAGCTAAGTGGCGGTATGCTGAAAAGAGCCGCACTAGCCAGGGCCATTGTTATGGATCCCCCTTTGCTTTTCTGTGATGAACCCGGGGCTGGCCTTGATCCCATTTCACTGGCTTCTCTGGACGAACTGATTCTGAATCTCCGTAAACAAATGGGGATGTCCATTGTGATCATCACCCATGAAGTTTCCAGTATACTTAGAATCGCTGACAGAATTATTTTTATTGACAAAGGAAAAAAGATTTTTCAAGGCACACTGAAAGATGCGCTTGAGAGTGACATTGAACAAGTATATACCTTCTTCGAAAAAGGAAGATCCATACCTGAAAATCCAAC